>JAIEEQ010000001.1 GCA_029067355.1 Anaeroplasmataceae bacterium
AAAATAGATTACTAAATAATTTTTTAAGATATGTAAAAATAGACACAATGTCTGATGAAGAGTCAATCTCAACACCTTCTACTAAAAAACAATTTAATTTGGCGAAGCTCTTAATTGAAGAATTACAAGCCCTTGGATTAAAGGATATTTTTCTATCCGAGCATTGCTTTGTATATGCCACACTTCCTTCTAACATCAAAGGAAATAAAGCTTCCATTGGCTTTATTGCACATATGGATACCATCCCTGGCTTTTCAGGAACAAATGTGAATCCTATGATCATTGAAAGCTATAATGGAAAAACAATCCCCTTAAAGGGAATTGAGCTAAATCCAAAGCAGTTTCCTTTTTTGAAAGACCTAAAAGGAAAAACATTAATTACAACAGATGGAACAACTGTACTTGGAGCAGACGACAAAGCAGGGATTGCAAGTATCATGACTATGCTTTGGCATTATGCCCAAACCAATGAGCCTCATATAGAAATTCATGTCGCATTCACGCCAGATGAGGAAATCGGCAGCGGAATAGAGCATTTTGATTTAACGAAATTTCATTGTGAATACGCCTATACCATTGATGGAGGAGATCCTCATACAATCAATTTTGAGAATTTTAATGCCGCTTCTGCTGAAGTTCATTTCCAAGGATTAGATATTCATCCTGGGTCTGCAAAGAATCAAATGAAAAATGCATCTGAAATCGCAATAGAATTTCATCAAATGCTTCCCAAAGAACAAAAGCCTGAGTTTACTGATAACTATGAGGGGTTTATTCATTTAACAAATATGGAAGGAATTGTAGGAGAGGCAAAGCTGTCCTACATCTTAAGAGATCATGATAAATCTTTATTAGAAAATAAAAAAATGATTTTAAAGGAAGCAACTTCCTTTATCAACAAAAAATATGGCAAAGATACAGTAAGGCTTGAAATTAAAGATAGCTATTCTAATATGGCACAGATTATAACTAAAAACTCAGATTGCTTAATCCGTGCTCAGCAGGCAATGAAAAATTTAGGAATCACACCTAAAGCCAGTCCTATAAGAGGTGGAACAGATGGAGCAAGGCTTACCTTTATGGGATTACCAACACCAAATTTAGGTACAGGTGGCTATAACTGCCATGGTCCTTATGAATTTGCATGCTTAGAGGAGATGGAGCTTGTAACAAAGCTACTTATAGAAATTTCCAAACCACTATAAGCTATGACAAGTTATAAATACAAATAAAAAATCCCAAAATCAATTGGGATTTTTTTCTTCTATTTATGCTTTAAGGAAAAATCTTCTATATATTTTACTATCTTTTCGTTTTTGAAAAAATGTTTAATTTCATCCATATCCACATAAGCATTCTCATTTTGAATTGCCTGAAGAATGACCTCAGCATACATAATATCTCTATGCTCTGGATTCGCCAAATGTGCTTCTATATCCATATTCATTTTCTGATTAATACCTTCTATCATCCCTAAGTAAAAATAGCTCCTATCCCCAAAGCATTTTTTTATTGTATCAATGGCCTCAAAGCCCTTTACAACATTTTCCACACTAATTTTTTTATATCTTTTTGCAACAACTGTTCCACCATTTAAGATATTGTCCACTGTTGTTTTAAGGATATCAGCTAAGTCTAATAGGATAGATGAATCAGGCAAAGTTTCTCCCACCTCCCATTTCGACACCGCTTGAAAGGATATATGAAGCTTATCTGCAATATCCTTTTGTGTTAATCCTAAATCTGTTCTTTTTCTTTTGATATATTGTCCAACTTCCATATTATTCATTTTTCTCACCTTCTTTTTCTGTTTTAATTTGTAGCTACATTAATAATTATACATAAAAAAAATAATTCAACAATAACTAGATAATTGAAAAAATTCTAGCATTTGTTGAATCATTTAAAAAGAGATAAAAATAAAGCGACAAGATTATGCTCATAATAATCCATAGGCACATTAGGATACACATATACAAAGCGTAAAATATATACTACTACCACTAAAAGTAAAATCCCAATCCAAAGCCACTTACATTTAAAAAGCCATTGAATCACCCTAGTATGGCTAAAGAAAAGTCCAATACCAAGTAATGGCAAAAGAAAAACAAAAGGATTATAAGTAAAGGCTTTAACAAAATCCAACTGCAAAAAGGATAGTGTGGCTCTTGTCATACCACAGCCTGGACAAGGATATCCAATAACTAGCTTGAGTAAACAATTTTGAAAACCCATTGCATGTGTAATGCAGACATATAAGCCAAATAGGCAAATGGGAATATTAAATTTTGTAACAAAGCTAAATAAATTTTGAAAGCCTCTTTTCATATTACCCTATAAAAATAAATTCACTTGCCTTAATAGCAAGTGATTATTTTTTATTCTCCTTTTTCAACGTAGTCGTTAATGCTGCTTTGAACAATTGCCATTGGAACAATTGGTGTCAAGAAGAAATTAATAATAAGATTAACAATTGCATTTTGCTTTCCTGTTACTGAATCTACCTTAGAATAGAACTTATATAACCAGTAAATCATATAAATTCCACAAGTAACCAAAGACAACAAGATTGCAATAATATAATTTGTTAATTCTTCTTCTGGTTTTTCATTGTTTAATTCATTTGCAGTTACATAAAACCAATATATAGTATAGATACCACAAGTAAATATACTTAGTAAAACTACTGCAGCAACACTTCTTTTTGTCATATCTAAACCCTCCTTTATCCCTATATATGACACTTTTTTCATTTTTTATTATACGCTTACATATAAAAAATGTCAAACTCTATTTACATTATTATTTGAAATTATTCTTCTAAATCCTTATCTTCTTTACTATGAATCTGTTTAACAGAGTTTTTTATATAGTATTTCATCATTTTAAGCATAAGACATGCAAGCATTTTCTTTTGCTGAAAGGGTAGGTGCAGGGAGGAAGAAATAAGATCCTTTGTTGTTTTAAAGGAAAGCTTTTTTATTTGATTTAAATCCGTAATGTTTGCCTTTTTAAAAAAATCATCTGCCGCTATTACGCAATTATATCTTTCTTGAATACTCATTGAGTCTAACCAATCTAATAATGTTTTATTAAATATTTTAGAAAGAACTGAAGTGTCATCTAATTTGACAAAGGCATCATCCCTTATTTTCCAAAAATATAAATCATGCTGAAAAAAGCCAATACTTTTACTATCTACAACCTGATATTCATCTGAATGATTTAATAACAAGCCTATAATATCATCCTTTGGAACAAATTTAAAATATCGATGCTTTATTGTTAAATAAGAAGGTTCTTTTATCAAATCAAAAGTAAAGCCAGGTCCATCAAAATCTAATATTTTTACTATTTTATTTTGGTTGTCCTTATCTAGATGCATTCCTACATATAACGCTATATTGCCACCTTTAGAATGTCCAGATAGATAAAAGCTTCCTTGGTATTTGTCTAGGATGTTGGTTGCATATTGCAAACCCAAAGGATGAGAATCTATCGTTTCATTTACCCCTAAAAAGAAATCCTCCTTCCATCCAGCAATTGACATATCTGTACCACGAAAAACAATATGATAAGAATCTTGTATTCTAAAGGTCATTGCTCCAAACTGAATTGAATCATTCAGCACACATTCAACTTCTCCAACCTCCACAGTCTGATATCGTATGGATTGAGTTACAAGTCTAAGAAGCTCTTTATTACGATGGACAGCATAATTTCCTTTAGTCAGTTCTTCTGCCTTAGAGGCTAAGTCTTTGACATGACAAAAATCCTTAAGCAAAATCCTTTCAAAGTTTAAATAGGATAATTGCACAAGAATCATAGCATCTATATCAGTAAATTTCTTTTCCTGAAAGGATAGATTACCATAAGATGCAATATACTTACTTAAGCTTTTCATATTTTTTTCTTCCTTCGTACTAATGGTTTAATTGTATGTTTTCCTCTAAATATTTGAGCAAAGCCATTTAAAATAGTAACCAGTCGGTCAATGGTTCCATCAGACATTCTCAATTGAAATTCCTCCTCATACAAATCATTTACTGATTTTTGGATTCCTTCAAGATTACCATAGCCATATTCAAAAATTTTTTCACAAATCTTATGTCCATATTCATATCCCCCATCTAGCATTTTGTTTAAAATTTCTGTACTAAAATTAAAGGAATTCTTTCTTAAATCATTTCCTAAAGAGGCATCTAAATCTAAAACAATGGTATCCTTTTTCTTCCAGGCTTGCTTTAAAATAAATTTAGAATCAAAATGAATACACAAAATCAAATCTAGCTTTTCTTCCTCAACTACTAAAGGATAGATAGGAATATTATCACATGCTCCACCATCCATTGTAGGCAGACCCTTATAAAACTTTGGAAAGCCTGTCAAAAATGGGAAAGCAATTGCTGCTCTAAAAAATTTTTTCCACTTTTGATTGTATTCTCCATCTATATAATAATATCTTCCTACAAGCCAAAAGGGCAAATAGGTTATTGTAGCATACATAGGAATCTCTAACCTGTCTTCTTGAAGAACTAGTTCATTTAAAGTTTTTCTAATATAATGCTTTCCCCAGCAGGTTTTAATCACATCAAAAACATTTTTAAAGTTTGCCGTTCTCCAGATTTTTTCTACTTCTTTCATTTTGTTTGCACATAGACCATAAGAATTTACAATTCCAATAGAAGATGCAGATACAATTTTTATATCTTCCTTAGGTATATATTCTAAAAATGCTTTTAAAAATCCAAATTGAAAGGCTCCCTTTGCAAGCCCTCCACTTAATGCAATTCCAATCTTCATTAGTTTCCCCTACTTCTATAAACTCTTCAATTTTATTATACATTTCCTCATATGCTCCGTCAATTCTAAATTGGATTTCAAATGGAAAAGATAAAAAGATTTTCTTCCTTCCCCTCAATAAAAAAATACCCAAAAGGGTATGCTTATAGGAAATATTCTCGTAGTAAAAACGAATTCATAGAGAAGTCTATACTTTTATTTTCAATACACAAAACGATAAATTGAAATTGATTGTACTATATCTCAATTTCTTTGCCTGTTGAAAGGTGCTCTAGATTATCTTTCAATTTTTCCTTCATAATGCTATATGCCCATTTCCCTGTGCAGTGACAAGTGTAGTAGCACGTTTCCCCATCATTAAGTTGCTCAACAATTTTATCTACAAGCTCTTTACTCTCATGCTTTTTTGATATTGGATTGTATAGATGAAATCCACCTATAATTTTAAGAGGATTTTTGTTCTCTAATTGCTTTGCGCGTGCTTTGATGTTTACTATTCCTGCGTGTGCACACCCTGCAAATAAAACTACTTTTCCACCCTCTTTAATTAGTAGATTTTGTTCATGCTTAAAATCATCACGTTGCTTTTTGCCGTTTATTTCTGCCAAAAGAGCGATATTAGAACTTGAAGTCAACTCATTTGATTGTACGTCTGAAAACAAAGTCAATTCGTCGTCTATTACCTCAATGCTATCTGTAAATATTATCTGTTTATTACTCCTCAAAGAACTATCGATTCCTACGCTAAATGGCAATCCAAAAATTTTGTTGTAATGCTTATCAAAGGCACTTTCTCTAATATATATTTTAGCTGAACTATTATGTTCCAAGAATATAGCAAGTGCACCAGCATGGTCAACGTGTCCATGAGAAATTACCACAATATCAATATCTCCAATATTTATGCCCATTTTTTTAGCATTTTCAAGAAACAATTTGTTTGAACCCAAATCAAATAATATTTTATGCTTCTCAGTCTGAATATATAGACAAAGTCCATGTTTACTTTTATATGTTGATGAAACAGAAGTGTTTTCTACTAATACCTTTACTCTCATATAACCTCCGTCAAATTACTGTTTATCGCAATTTCATTATAGCAAAGTCACAATGAAAAAACAAGGAAAGACAATCTATCTTTCCCTTGCTTTTTCATCCTATAAAACACCTCCATAAAAGCAGATGTTTTTATTCTTCTTTTAAATTTCTCATTTTTGCGTCATACTTCTTACGCTCAACCGTATCTAAGATCTTTTTACGTAGACGAATTTTCTTAGGTGTAATTTCAACAAGCTCATCTTCGTTAATAAACTCCAGACAAGCCTCAAGAGTAAGAACCCTTGGTGTCTTTAATACAACTGTTGTATCTTTATTTGATGAACGAGTATTCGTTTGCTGTTTTGCTCGAACTACGTTTACAGCTAAATCTAAGTTCTTATTTGCCTCACCAACAATCATCCCCTCATAGATTTCTTCACCTGGAGAAATGAACATAGTTCCACGATCCTCTAAAGCACCAATAGAATACGCAGTAGATTGTCCTTGAGCCATAGAAACTAATACACCTGTGGTACGCTCAGCAATATACATGGATTCTACTGGACGATAGTCAATAAAACTATGGTTGATAATGCCATACCCCTTAGTGGCTGTCATAAAATCAGTATTAAAGCCAATTAGTCCTCTTGAAGGAATTGTGTAAATTAAGCGTGTTTGAGTTTCTGTATTTGACATAGTTTCCATTGTTCCATGACGATTTCCCATCATTTCAATTACAGATCCCGCTGAATCATTTGGAACATCAATGACACAATATTCATAAGGCTCACACATGACTCCATTGATTTCCTTCATAATAACCTGTGGTCTAGAAACCTGAAACTCATATCCCTCTCTACGCATCATTTCAATTAAAATTCCTAAATGCAGTTCTCCACGTCCAGAAACAAGCCATTCCTCTAAGGTTTCTAATCTTTTCACTCGAAGAGATACATCCTTTTGTACTTCTCTAAATAACCGTTCTTCTATTTTAGTTGCTGTTACACTCTTTCCATCCTTACCACAAAATGGAGAGGTATTTGTACCAAATGTCATCTGCACGGTTGGCTCAGAAATATGGATTTTTTCTAATGGCTCCTCTGATCCTTGCGTACATATAGTTTCTCCTACTGAAATATCTCCTAATCCAGATATAGCCACAATCTCTCCAGCAGAGGCTTCCTTAATTTCAATACGATCTAACCCCAAAAAGCCATATAGCTTTTGAACACGAAAGGATTTGATGGACCCATCTAATCTGCAACAGGATACAACCTCTCCTGAATGAATCGTGCCTCTTGTAATTCTTCCAATTCCAATACGTCCAACAAAATCTGTATAATCCAGTAATGCAGGCTGTAATTGCAATGGGGAATCCTTATCCATAGTTGGAGCAGGTATTTCCTTTATAATCATATCTAGTAAAGGCTCCATTCCTTCTTTTTGGGTAGATATATCACTAGATAAGGAGCAGGTATTATTTACTGCAGAGGCAAAACAAACTGGAAAATCCAATTCATCCTCATCGCAATTTAAATCTATAAATAATTCTAACACCTCATCTATGACCTCTAATGGTCTTGCAGATGGCTTATCTACCTTATTGATAACAACAATAGGCTTCAAATGAGCTTCAAAGGCTTTTTTTAAAACAAATCTAGTTTGTGGCATTGTTCCCTCATACGCATCAACAACTAAAACAACTCCATCAACCATTTTCATAATACGCTCAACCTCACCAGAAAAATCAGCATGACCAGGGGTATCTAGAATATTGATTTTTGTGTCCTTATAGGTAATTGCTGTGTTTTTGGCTAAAATTGTGATGCCTCGTTCCTTTTCCAAAGCATTTGAATCCATAACACGTTCTTCAACTACCTGATGATCCTTAAAGGTATGTGAACTTTTTAAAAGCTTATCTACTAATGTGGTTTTCCCATGATCGACATGGGCAATAATCGCTATATTTCTAATTTCCATATGTTTTACCTCACAAAACAAACAATATTATAACAAAAAATTTATCCATATAAAAGCGTTATTTATTTTTTGTATTCTTTTAATGGTAAAGCAAAGGCATAAAGTAAGGCGTCCTCTTTATTTTTATAAAGCTCCATCAACAAATACACATATTGGAGTACATAGTGAGCATTTTTTTCTTTTGCTAAATGAATAAACTTATTTAAAGCTGTGGAAATATAAGGATTTTTCAAATCTTGAATTTGAGGTAAATAGGATAAGCTATCCTTATTCTTTTTTAAAAAACGATAAAAAGAGGATAGTAAAATTGGCTTTCTCCTTCCTAATTCTAAAGAATCCTTATTTCCAGCAAACAATTGATAGATCTTTAAAATCTCTAATCCTATGGAATATTCTTTCAAATCAGCAATATCCTTATCCTCTGTTTGATATCCCCTTAGTTCCTCTATCAGCTCCATTCTCCACAAAAAACGATGCTGATTTGAGCTAGCATGTGGAAATTCTTTTACATATAGCTTTTTCAGCTTTATAAGAGCTTCCATATAATCACCTTGCATATCAAACTGATTTAAAGCCTCCATAGATAGCTTAGAGTAACTGGACTTTTTTCTTTCTGTTGTTGCTACAAATTGAAGTTCCTTCAAAAAATTGTTGCATTCTAAATAATAGTTTTCTACAAGTCTTGTAATATCTACATCTCTTTTTTCAACTCCAGCACCAGAATATATATTATAAGTAAAGCTATGCTTGCTTACACTTTTTTCATCTAAAATACAATAGGCCAAGGTTGTTGAGTTATACATGCGATTTGCCGGATGACCAACCACATCATTTCTGATATACTTTAATTCTCTTAAAACCTGATTTTTGTTAATATTAATTGTGCTTTTGCTTTTGGTAAGAGAGTAGGAAAGTGCATATAAGGAATCCACAGAAACAAATAAGCTTTGAAGAAAGGCGTAAAGCTTTAGGACATTAAACTGGCTTGTAGAATCCTCTAACTCATAATAGCACTTTTGGATTTCATTTGTAGTTTCTAAAGCCGATATTGCAGCCAGAATAGGATAGTTTTTTTGCATAAGATAATACGAACTATCAAACTCTTCAATTCTACGTTCATTTTCCAATATGTATTGCTTAAGCATTCTATCCTTCCTTTCTTTTTTTATTTTGCTTCTAAATTTGTTATATATCCTAAAGCCTTCTCAAAATGCACACCATACCAATGCTCTTTTGCATCACTTTCTGTATTTGCAATAGCTAAATAGGTAAACCAACAGGCAATCTCAGAAGCTTTAGCATAATCATAGCCTTTCATAACAGCTCCAAAAAAAGCACTTGCGAAGCAATCCCCAGTACCATGGAAAAATACAGGAACACGTCTTGTAAAAAAGTAAGTTAACTCGTTTTTATCTCGGTTATAGGTTAAAGAGCCCAATTTATCAGCTTCAAAGCTTACTCCCGTTAAAACAACAGAGGCTTCAATTTTATCACTCATTTTCTTTACTAGTTCTTCCAGTTCTTCCTTTTTATACTCCTGATAGGGTACATCTAGTAAGAGACATAGCTCTGTTAGATTAGGCACAATCACATCGGCCTCCTTACACAGCTCTAGCATATACTTAGGGAAATCATTTGAGAATCCGGCATAAAGCTTACCATGATCTGCCATACAAGGGTCAACTACCTTTACCGCTTTTGGGTTTGCAAGACGATTCATCATATTTTTTATATACTGAATTTGTTGTATAGAGCCTATATATCCAGTATAAAAGCCATCAAAACGAATTTGTTCATGCTCCCAGTGCTCTTGTATTTGGGGTAACTCCTCTGTTAAATCATGAAAAGTAAAACCATTAAATGCTGTATGAGTGGATAATACTGCCGTAGGTATAACCGCAGTTTCAATTCCAAAAGCAGATATAATGGGTAATGCAACTGTTAAAGAACATTGTCCCATGCAGGAAATATCCTGAATTGTTAATATTTTTTTCATCTTCTATTCTTCCTCTGTTGTTAAATATAAATATAACAGCTTCATTGTATTTTCAATCGCATCCAAATGCGTTCTTTCCATTCCATGACTTGCATGAACTCCAGGTCCAATCAAAGCACCCGCACAATCTACCCCACTACTCCATGCAGCACCAATGTCTGAACCATAAAATGGAAAAATATCAACCACATAACCAATTTTATTCTTCTTAGCCAGCTCAACAAGTCTAGAAGTTAGTTCATAGCTATATGGTCCGCCTGAGTCCTTAGCACAAATAGAAACTTCAAATTCATTACCAGACAAATCCTTTCCAATACATCCCATATCTACTGTAACAAACTCATCAATATCTGAATCTGTTGTAGCGGCACCATGACCTACCTCTTCTTGATTAACAAAATAAACATAGGTATCATAAGCAGGAATTTCATTTTTATCCTTCAATTCCTTTAGAACACCTAAAATTGCACATACGCTGCCTTTGTCATCAATAAATCTACTTTTTAAAAAGCCACTATTCGTAATTACTGTTTTAGGATCTATAAAGACATAATCTCCATTTTCTATACCTAACTTCCTAACCTCATCCTTAGAAGATACCCTTTCATCAATACGAACAAGTATAGAGGATAAATCCCGTGTCTTACTTCTAGCATCCTCATAAACATGAGCAGAGGCACTACTACATAAAATTGTCCCTGTATAGGATTTCCCACTTCTGGTCATAATCATACAATATTCTCCATCTAAAGTTGGTATTAAGGGACCTCCAACATTTGTCACTGCTAAAGTACCATCAACATTAATAGAACGTACCATAAGTCCTAGGGTATCCACATGTGCGCTTGTAGCCACTTTTTTAGAATGTCTCTTTCCCTCAATAAATAGCTTAACATTCCCTTTATTGGTAATCTTAGCCTTATAGCCAAGTTCCTCTAAGAGCTTTAATAGTAATATATTAACATTTTTACTATACCCTGTGGGTGAATCACATAAAAACAATTTTAAAGCAACTTCCTTAACATAATCTAAATTCATAAAATCCCTCTTTTCTATTTTTAATTATATTCTTTTTCAAAAAAGAAAAAAAGTACTTGTTTTTATCTTATAAATTATGATATAATAATCAAGCGTTGAATGTGGTTCGGTGGTGTAGTGGTT
>JAIEEQ010000010.1 GCA_029067355.1 Anaeroplasmataceae bacterium
ACTTTAATATTAGCGACAAAGTTTTGAATTGTTAATTTCTGAATAGGATCAGTAATTTCATCAATAAAAGATTCTAATTTGTTATCCTTAATATAATCATATAAAAAACATCTTATTTTGTATGCCAGCATTGATAAATCATCATCTTCAGAAAATTTCAATTTAAAATATTCACAATACTTTTGAAATCTGAGTTTTGTGAATATATTTATATCAATGTCAATTGCACAATCAAAACTATCATCAAAATTTTTAAAATCTTGCATATAAACTGTATTATTAATTAGATTCTCAATAGAGTAATTTCGTTTAGTGTTAGAATCAATTGTATTTGGACAATATTTGTATAGCTTAAAATTACTATTTGAATGAAACTTTTCTGAAAAACCATCTAGGCCTGATTCACCAATCTCTGTAAGAGAATAAACTTTATTTGCTATTACACAATCATTTTCTAAAAACGATACTAATATTTGTTGTAAATCTATATCCATATTTTCGCCTTCTTTCAACATTATTTTAACATATATAATCATGAAAGCATATACTTTAGAAGAATTCATTAAATTTTTATGTTGTTTAAGTTGAATACCAAAGATGTGAAAATTATGTGAGAAAAAATACCCAAAATGGCTGTTTTTGCCCCATTTTAGGCACTTTGTGTAGGTTTAGTTGAGTACTACATGTGTATGATAATTTGTATAGTGGGGTACATCCTCTACATTACAAGTCTGAACAACCTGATTACATTGCTGGTAGGTTGGAACACTGGTTGGACAACCAGATCCTAAATCATTTCCACCACAGCCACAGGAATTAAAGTTAGTGCCTGTGAAATTCATTTCTTTACCTCCTCACCTATAATATATGTTTTTATTATTGAAGTGAATAGGCAAAAAAGAAAAAGCTCTAGTTTGAGCTTACCTTTTCCTTTATTCTTATTTTTGCAAGAGGCTTATACTTTGCATCTTCTGTTAATAATACTTCTTTTATCTCATCTGCTTCTATGAATCCTGATTTTGGATTCTTTACAGAATCTATGAAGCCTTTGATGGTTGCTTCTACATCAGAATACTCAAAGGCTAAATCCGTATCTATCATTTCACAATCAATCAGCTTTAAATTTTTGCAATAACAAAGAGGCTGTGTCCCAATAATTTTACAATGGATTAAAGTTAAATTTTCAGAATACCAAGCCAAGTATTCTCCCTGAACAATTGAATTCTTAACAGTTACATTCTTAGAATGCCAGAAGGCATCCTTTGTTTTTAATATACTATCTTCAATAAGCATATCCTCTACGTACTGAAAGGAATATTTTCCTGTGAAATTCATATTTTTTAATTTCAAATTCTTGGCTTCAAAAAACAGATATTCACTTTGAATCTGAATTTGATTTGCTGTTATATTTTTTGATCTCCAGCCAAACTCTGGAGAAACAATTTCTGTATTTAACAACTCAATATTTTCACATTCTCTTAAAGCCTTAATACCAAGCAAATGAGAATTTTTGATTTGAGCATTTTGGGTATACCATAGGGCAGCACGACAATTTTCAGTCATTGTAACATCTTCAAGTAAGACATTATAATCATGCCATAGCGGATATCTTAAATCCATAAAACAATGAATTAGTTCAATACTTTTAGTCTCCTTAAGGGCAGACTCTCCGTCTTCTTCTCCCTCAAATCTACAATCTATAACTCTTGTATTTTCTATTCCATATAATGCACGCTCTTCACCAAAGCGCATATTTCTTATTTCTTTCATTTTTCTCACCCCATAAAAAAAGGATTTTAATAATCCTTTTTCCCTTTATTAATTATCACTTCTTGCTGCGATAAGTACAAGTAATCTTACTACCTCAACATAAATATAAACTATACTTACCAATAATCCTAAGGATACAGACCACTCTGCATCTTTAGAAGCTCCCATAGAAACCACTGTGTTTGCCTCAGCAAAGTTCAGCGCAAGTGTAATTACACCATAAAACAATAAGAATACCTCTACACCAATCATGATACCTAAATAAGTACCATAATCTGGAATAAACATACTGAAGATGAACATAAGTGGTATAATTGCGATAGCACCTAAGGTTAACCCGAAGCAGATAGAGCGGAATTTACTTCCAACACGCATAATTCCAGTTGCAAATAAAATTAACATAATTGCAAACAACACAACGGTTGAGAATATTGCAGTCGTAACAACACCTGGAACATAGGCTTCTACAATCGCAGAAAGGGTTCCTAAGAACAATCCTTCACAAATTGAATAAATTACAGAAGCATATTTTGCCTTACGCTCTGACATTCTTCCAACCATTACAGAAATGAACCCTACAATGCTTGATACAATCAAGGTTACATAGAATACCATTGGATTATTAGTAAGAATCGTTGGTAACGCAAAGGCAACCACTGCCGCAATTAAAATTGTAATCAGCAATAAAATCGTTGTTTTAACCGTTATTCCCTTATAGGTAGCACGGTCTACATCATCATAAACAGCCTCTCCTGTTTGAATACTTGAAAATAATGGACTTTGTTTCACGAAAATATCCTCCTTAAATTACGCTATACATTATATCATATCCCATTTGATTAGACAAGATACACAAAAGCTTTCACATAATATCACATAACTTTAAGCAAAAGCAAATAATCCAACAGCTTCCTCTGGGTCATCCTCCGGCAAATTTCCAAAGGAATGCATAACTTCAAATAAATCAAATAGGCTCTGACTTAAGCGTGTACGATTTTGAATATCCTTTTTGGAAGTAAAGAGCTTTTCCTCTCTCTTTTTCACAATATCTAAAGCTATACTCTCCCCTAAGGAATCTACTGCTGAAAATGGAATTCGTAGAGCTCCATCCTCTACCTCAAAAACTGTTGCAGAGGATTTCATAATATCAACAGGTAAAAACTTAATTCCTCTTGAAGCCATTTCTAGAGCCACCTGTAAAGCCGTATATTTATCATCATCTGTGGCAGTTTTATCTGTCTTAGCTGTTATTTCTTCCATTGCTGCCTTAATTGCCATTTTACCACCAAGATAAGCCTGAACCACATGACCCTTAGCACGCTTAGAAAACCATGCACTATAAAATAACGCAGGTGCGTTTACCTTAAACCATGCAATTCTTAACGCCATAAGAACATATGCAGTAGCATGAGCCTTAGGGAACATATATTTAATACGCTCACAGGACCAGATATACCATGCTGGAACATGCTTCTCCTCCATCTGAGCTTTATATTTAGCCCAGGTCTGCTGATCCTTAGCCACCTTTCCCTTACGTACAAATTCCATAATCTGGAAAGCCGCAAGTGGCTCTAGCCCATAGTGAAGTAGGTCTACCATAATATCATCACGACACCCTATAATATCCTTAAATTCAATTTTACCAAACTCTGTTGTTCCAGCAACCAAATCCTGTGCATTTGTATTCCAAACATCTGTACCATGGGACAGACCAGAAATTTTAACCAGCTGCGCAAAAGTCTTTGGCAAGGTTTCAACAAGCATCTGACGCACAAAGTTTGTTCCAAACTCAGGGACTGCATAGGAAGCAACCTTACTTCCAACCTCCTCCTCTCGAACTCCAATAACCTCTGTTCCAGAGAATAGTCTGTATATATTTTTATCATCAATTGGAATATCCTGAGGATCAGAAAATGGGAAGTCCTCCTGATGCTTATGAACATAATCCATAAAATATTTAATTAGAGTAGGATCATCGTGTCCTAGCACGTCAAGCTTTAAAAGATTATTTTCAAAGGAATGATAATCATAATGTGTAGTTCTCCACGTATTTTCTGTATTATCCGCAGGATATTGAACTGGAGTAACATCATAAATATCTACATAATGAGGAACAACTACAATTCCACCAGGATGCTGACCCGTAGAACGCTTGATACCAACCAAATAGGTTGCAAGTCGGTCCATTTCACAAGAACGTAAGGTAATCCCCTTTCGCTCACAATACCCCTTCACATAGCCATAAGCATTCTTCTCAGCAATTGTACCTACTGTACCTGCACGGAAGGCATTTTCTGGTCCAAATACCTCACGAATATATTCATGAGCCTGTGCCTGATATTCTCCAGAAAAGTTCAAATCAATATCTGGAACCTTATCTCCGTTAAAGCCTAGGAAGGTTTCAAATGGGATATCATGACCATCCTTTGTCAAAGGCTCGCCACATACTGGACAAACAGCATCAGGTAAATCGTATCCTGAATCCACACTGCGAAGAACCGCCTGGAATGGCTTTTCTACTTCCGTAAGTCCAAATTCATCCACCTCATCATCTCGCATTCTGAAGGTATGAAATTTACATTTTTTACAACGATAATGTGGAGATAGAGGATTAATCTCTGTAATCTGCATCATAGTTGCAACTAAGGAAGATCCCACAGATCCTCGAGAACCAACCAGGTATCCATCACTTAAAGATTTTTCAACCATTAAATGAGAAATATAATAAACAGACGCATATCCATTAGAAATGATGGAATTTAACTCTCTGTCAATTCGTTTTTGCACAATAAGATGAGGATTTTCACCATAGAGCCTTGTCATATTTTCCTTGACAATTCGCTTTACCTCTTCTGTTATAGAAGGAATATGTAAGAAGGTATCCTTAAACTCATCATCTCTAGGAGCAAACATATCCTTTTTGAAGGCTGGGAATTTTTCAATCTGATCTGCAATCTTATTTGTATTTTCCACAACAATTTCATAAGCTAAATCAGAATGTAAAAACTCAAATTCCTTAAGCATTTCCTCAGTTGTTCTTAAATGCATATCAGGCGCTTCCTTATAGTTTGCCAAAGGATGCTGTCCACCACCTACCTGTGGAGATGCAATCAGGATATCTCTGTACTTTTTCAGGTTTGGTCTTAAGTAATGGCAGTCTGAGGTTGCAACCACTAATTTTTTCTTTCGCTTTGCAGCTTCAATAATCTTTAAAATAATTTCTTGAACTCGCTCTTCTCCATTAGGCATATCCTCAAATAGCTGTCGGTAAGCCGTAGGAGGCTGAACCTCAATATAGTCATAATACTCTATTGCCTCTTCAAGCTCCTCAATACTTCGATTTAAAGCTAGCTCAAATACCTCTCCATTAACACAGGCTGAGCCTAAGAAAATTCCTTCCTTATGAGCATCTATCACTGACTTCAGCGCCTTGGCATTGCCAAAGAAATGCTTTGTCAAAGCATCACTGATTATCTTATACATATTTTTATAGCCCACTTGGTTTTTAGCTAGAATTGTAATATGTGTTGGAATCAGATGCTTCCAGTGCTCCTCTTTATTTATAATTGAATTAATATCCTTATAATTGTAAATATTTCTCTTGAAAAGATCACTAAGCATCTGAATAAAACAAAGTGCAGTAACTCTTGTATCATCAGTAGCTCTATGGTGCTGTTCCTGCTTTACCTTAAAATACTTAGATAGAGATTTCAAATTAAAGGTTTTAACCTCCGTTCCGTAGCCAGCACGGAATAAATTTAAGGTATCAATTACAGGAAGCATTTCATATCCCATATGATATTTCTTAATATCTCTATAAATCATTCCCACATCAAACGAAGCATTATGGGCAACCAAAATAGCCCCCTCACAGAACTTCATAAATTTAGGTAAGATTTCTTCAATACCTAAAGCATCCTTAACCATATCATCTGTAATATGGGTAATTCCCACAATCTTTTCAGGAATTGGACGTCCTGGGTTTACAAAAACCTCAAATGTATCCACAATTCCACCCTGAACAACCTTATGAGCAGCAATCTCAATGATTTCATCATAGGTTTGAGATAATCCCGTGGTTTCTATATCAAAAACCACATAGGTTGCATCTCTAAGCTCTATATCCCTTTGATCTAGGGTTATAAAATATTTTTCATCATTGATATAATTTAGCTCCACCCCATAAATAGGTTTAAAATCAGGATATTTTTCAATTGCATGTGCGATATCAGGAACACTGTAAATACCATTATGGTCTGTAAAGGCCATAGCCTTCCAGTCCCATTCAATAGCTGTCTTTACATAGTCTACCGCATCCGTTAAGCCATCTAGGTTACTCATCTTTGTATGACAATGTAGCTCAACACGCTTTACAGGGGCTGTGTCTGTTATCCTGCTTTCTTCCTTTTTTCCAATATATTCTATGGAAGTAGCATTAATAACCACCTGCTTCGCAAAAGAATCAAATTCAGCTTTTCCAGAAATTTTTAATCTAGAGCCCTCCTTCATATCCTTTTCATAAAGCTCCTTTTCTGTATCTGTACGCAACCATTTTTTTACCAAAATTGAATCTGATTCATCTGTAACCTTTATTGTTGCCAAAGAGGATTTTGTTTTTGCAAAGCTACGGATTTCTATACCAAAGATATAGGCATCAATCGTAAAATTACATAGACCGTGTGTATTCTGATAAACGGATATATCATACTGTGTATTTGGAATATCCTTAATTAAGCTAATTTCAGATGGTGCCTGAGTACGCACATATTTCTTTTCCTTTTGAATCTGCTCATTAATTTTCTGAACTGATTCTGCCTCAGATTTTTGTTTTGCCAGAGTTTCCTCAATTTCCCTTTGAAGGGCATTTAGCTCCTCCTGAACACTGCTTTTCTCATCACGAAGTAAAGCAATATGAACATGTAAGCCGTAATCCTCAAATTTCTTTAAAATAGGCTGAATCAAATCTTCAACACCTGCAGCATCACAAGGGATAGTAAAATGCAGACGATTTTCTTCAATTTTGCACTCCTCAGCAGAGAAAACGACAAAACGTGGAGATTCATGCCCAAGCTCCTCTAATATGGCCTCAAGATAGGCTTTATATTCTAAAGAAGCCAAATTCTCCTTGATATACTCTACTTCTAAAACAATTTTCATTGCCTCTAGTCCCACAGCATTCTTTACACACTGAAATAATGCTTTGTATTGTTCAATTTGCAGGGCTTCCTCTATACCAATATGAAAGACCATCTTTTTTGATTTTTTATGATAGGTTACTTTTTCAACAGAAAACTCTGACGAAATAATATCTTCAGCCTTTATAATCTCCTCTAGCTTCATACTTCCCTCCAAAAACTATCCTTTAAAAACGATTTTAATAATATGTCTAAATGTGATAAGCGTATAAATTAAAGGTAATGCTAATGCAAAATATATGATTATAGACACATTGAATAAATAAGCAAAGAATGAGCCTACAAAAAAGACACATCCATCATAGAAGCTAAGCTTTGCACGCACACCTCGGTCAATCGTTGGATTCATCGCAATGGATAAAACATAGCAAAAAACCACACAAATCAAATAAAAGATTATGATAGAAATAACTTCCTGAACAAAGGAATAGGTTTGAAAAAACAAAGTTGTACTTTCTAATAAAGAACTGACTAGTACTCTAAAGTTATAGGTATCTAAAGACTGGTTAGCAGCAACATTAGCTAAATTAAAGCTAGATACTGTTATGTCCTTATACTCCATAGAAGAAATTTCAACATTGCTGTAAAATACCTTAGCTCCACTTTCTTCTAATAGCAAGGTTACTGTGTCTAAGGGCAAAGAATATTGGTTATCCTTAGGTAATACTACCAAACGAATTCCTGTTCCACCAAGCTCAAAGCCTGTACCTGACAAGGTATTCGTTTCACGATCAAAAGCCACATCATTGTCTCCATGTTGTATAATCTTTGAGGTTACTGATAAAAGTGGTGCCTCTGTAAATGGAGAATCTGTATAGCATCTAGCAGCAAGCATTCCTGCACATAGCGTAAAGAAAAGAACGATAGTTAAAAAAACTACGCCTGCACGATCCTTATTATATTTTCCAATACATCTTGGATGACAAATACAATCCTTAAATCTTTCAAACATTATTTAAAACCTCACATTATTTTTATTATACCAAAAAACAACAATTATTACCACTTAAGAATAAAAATTTGTTATAATATTTATGGTGATCCTAATGAATCAAGAAAAACATTATAATACACTTACAGAATATTATCAAAAAAAATTAAATTGCAAGGTTGCAAAGGTTGCCTTAAATGCAAACTTTACTTGTCCAAACCGAGATGGAACAAAGGGATATGGCGGATGCACCTATTGCTCAAAGCTAGGAAGCGGAGATACGGCAGGAAATCCCATCCATTCCTTAAGGAAACAGTATTTTGAAATCAAGGAACGTCTAATGAAAAAATGGCCAACTGCCAAATTCATTCCTTATCTTCAGGCCTACTCTAATACCTATGCCCCTTTAGAGCAATTAAAAAGCCTCTATGAGGAAATTCTTTCCTTTGATCCAGATCATATTGTAGGACTTGCCATTGCTACCCGACCAGACTGCTTTACAAAGGAGCTTTATGATTATCTAGGTCAAATCAATCAAAGAGTTCCTTTATCCATTGAACTTGGACTTCAGTCAATTCATGAAAAAACAATTCAGCGAATTCATCGCTGTTGTACAAATGAAGAGCTTATTTTAAGTGTAAAGGAGCTTAGAAAAAGAAACATAGAGGTCGTTATTCATATTATAAATGGGCTTCCTGATGAAATGGAAGACGATATGCTAAAAACCATTGATTTCTTGAATACACTAGATATACAGGGAATTAAAATTCATAGTCTTTTACTTCTAAAGGATACCGTACTATATGAGGAATATCAAAAAGTCCCTTTTCCAATTCTAACCTTAAAGGAATACGTTGACATTGTTGTAAAGCAGATTGCCCGATTAAAGCCCTCCATCTTGATTCATCGTTTGGCAGCAGATGGAATTCTAGAAGATATTATGCTTCCAAAATGGCCAATAAAAAAGCTTGTCGTCATGAACGAAATTGACAAGCTCTTAAGGGCTAAAAATATATATCAGGGAGATGATTTTAAATAATCCAGCCATCATCTCCAAGCAGATATTTCCCTCGATATATCGTTTGATAAATATCTTCAGCAAGAAATGGACAAATCGGATATAGAATCTTCAACAGAATCAATCCTTGCTTACTTGTGACAGAAGCATTCCATAAATATTCCTTAAAAAATTCAATAAATGCTTCAACATAGCAATAGGTATTCTTCTTTTCTATATACTCTAGTTCCTGTTGCACAAATTTTTCAAAACCATCCTTTAAAGTATCCTTGGTAGTAAACGGCTTTTCATAAAAATCCTCTATACTCTTCTTTAAATTTTTCATGCTAGCTAACTCTGCTTCCTGAAAAATAAAATCCTGATCCAAGGGTTTACTCAAGAAATACATCCGAAGTGCATCAGCAGAATACTTTTTAATAATGCCCTGAGTATCAAATAGATTGTTATTTGAGCGGGTAATCAAATTCAAATTTTCATCATACACTGGACGTGTTAGCTGAAGCGTCCTAAATAAGGTGGGTAATGCTACCCCCTTTTCTTTTTCTATTATGGATAGTATACTTAGAGGAACAAAGACAGACTCAAATAGCTCCTCTTCTCTTATTGTATAAAGGTCAATCCCCTTCCACATAGTATAGCTTTTTAATGCATCAGCTGAAAATATGGAGGTACTCGCTCCAACATCATCATATAAAATAGCTAAAAAAGGAAGAATTGCTGTTGAAAAAATATGGTTAATACTTCCAGAAATCATATTCCCAGGAACCTCTATATCATCTGATAGTATGGGTCTGAATTTGGAGGATAACAAAAATGGAAGATGTCCCTTTAGAGAATGAAGTTCCTCATCATTATCAATAAAAAACGGAAACAACGCACCAAAGGTGTCTAAAGAGGATAATAAAATTTTATCCTTACTATAATAAAATTGAACACTTCCAATATCTGCAGAAACAAATTGTTCAATAATCATATCCTTTCCAGAAGCCACAGGATGTCCATTTAAAAAGTCGCTTTCTATAAATACACCATTTTGTACCACATCAATGATGGGCAAGCCCTCGTCTTGTGCTACTATCCGATCCTCTGAATTTAGATATGGATTTGCCATATAGACAGGACAATCAAAATTAACACTTAAAAAAATTGGTATCTTCTTCCCTGTAAGAGGGTTTATGGCATAGGTACCTGTAAATACACCAAAATCATTAGTGTTGTCTTCAGCTAAATATTTTTCAATAGCAGAATATTCCTCATAAAGTGTATATTTCGTAAAATCAATATAATCTGGATGCAAAAGAATATAAGAAATTCCACCAATATATTCAGGCTCCTCAAAGGTATAGGAAATCTTTTCACCATTGGTTACAGAAAAGGGTATTGTAAGACTTTGCTTAGGAGCCAGCATTCCTTTAAGCCTTCCTGATATTTCCTCTGAAACAGGTAATTCTTCTATTTTTTGTAGGACGTTCTTTTGAACAGAGGAGATATCTAAATAAAATGCTTTAATTTTATTGTAATGCAACGATTTTTTATAAAAATAAGGATCCAATATTTTTTTGCCAGATTTATCCTCACATACCTCTATTAGCCCATACTTGATATAACCACGCTCATATAGCTCAACAAAAGCGAGCTGTAAGGAGGATAAAAAAACATCCTGCTTAAGATCAATCTTCTTCTGCTCATCTATCCCAATTCCTAAGGAAAGCATCTGTTCTTCAAAAATAGAGGTGATATCATCATTAATCATATTACTATGCTTCTTATTCTCCATATAAGCTGTTAAGCCTAAGGAGTCAAAGCCCGTAGGAAACAAAACATTATAGCCAGCCATTCTTTGCTGTCTTGAAAAAAAATCACCATTTAATAAAGGCCTTATATAGGCATCCTGAAAGCCATATAAATTGGTTTTCGGAAAACTTGAAAAAAGATAGGATTTGGGTTTGATTCTATCGTTTTCCACTCTGAAATTTTTACTTTTCTGCCAAGCTTTAATCCAATAGCCGCTATCATTTTTCATACATTCTGCCTCCTTTCAGTGAAAAGAAAAAGCTGCATATTGCAGCTGAATTCTTACTTTGTTAGTTCTTCAATATAGGTAACCAGATCCCCAACCGTAGAAATTGCCTCAGCCTTAGTGTCATCAATCTCTACACCAAACTCATCTTCAATATCCATCACAATTTCAACTGCATCTAAGCTATCTGCACCTAGATCATCCTTTAAGGATGCTTCTAATGTAACCTTTGAAGCGTCTACCTTTAGCTCCTTAACTATGATTTCTTGTACCTTTTCAAAAATAGCCATATTAAAATCCTCCTAATTGCTATAATTATAACACGTTAAATTTAAAAAGTAAATAATACGTTTTTCTAAATCAATCTTTAGAAAAGCTGGCAAGAATTCACCTGCCAGCTGTTTCATTTTTATTAAAATAAAGCCATTTCTGTTTCTAAATCAAAGATATGACAATGATTCATATCAAAGGCTAAACGGACAACAGAGCCTCTGCTCAAATCATCACGAGCAGGTACAGAGGCAATAATGGAATCATTACCAAGAGTAGAATAAATATTCGTTTCAGCACCTAATAGCTCTGCAACATCTACTGATACTTCAACAATAGATTCAGGATAGGTTTCTAATACAACAGGATCATCATGAATATCTTCTGGACGAATTCCTAAAATTAAACCCTTATTGATATATCCTTGATCAACTAGTACCTTCAGCTTACCTTCAGGAATTAATACCTTATGATTGCCACTTGCTGCTGTGAATACACCCTTCTTATCAACAGTTCCATGAATGAAATTCATAGGCGGAGTACCAATAAATCCTCCAACAAATACATTGGCTGGATGCTCATAGATTTCTTTTGGATTACCCACCTGCTGAATGCGTCCATCACGCATAACAACAATACGAGATGCCATGGTCATAGCCTCAATCTGGTCATGAGTTACATAGATTGTCGTAGATCCTAAATTACGATGTAGTTTGGTTAATTCTCCACGCATGGTTACACGAAGCTTTGCATCTAGGTTAGATAGTGGCTCGTCCATTAGGAACACCTTAGCATTTCTTACAATTGCACGTCCTAACGCAACACGCTGGTTTTGTCCACCAGATAGCTGACGTGGATAACGGTCTAAGAATTTTTCAAGACCTAAAATTCTTGCAGCCTCTGCTACTCTTTTTTCAATTTCCTCTCTTGGAACACGACGAAGCTGTAAGCCAAAAGCCATATTATTATAGACTGTCATATGTGGATATAATGCATAGGACTGGAATACCATCGCAATTCCACGATCCTTAGGATTGACGTTATTCATTAAAACGCCATCAATATATAATTCACCACTCGTAATGTCCTCTAGACCAGCAATCATACGTAATGTAGTAGATTTTCCACAGCCAGAAGGTCCTACAAATACGATGAATTCCTTATCCTCAATGTCAAGATTGAAGTCAAAGACTGCCTGAACTCCATTAGGATAAATCTTATTAATATTATTTAAATTTAAAGTTGCCATAAACTTCCTCCTTATTTTACTTATATTATACTTCCTTAGCCAAAGGAATACTATGTGCAATTTGTACAAAAAAGCCTAATTGCAAATAAAGCAATCTAGGCCTTCAATAATTGTACTAAAAGATATAAATCATTAAAATGTTTAAGATCAAAGCCTTTTAAGGACTCCAGTCTTTCTATTTTATATAATAAGGTATTTCGGTGCATAAAAAGCTTTGAGGAAGCCTTAGAAACATTCAAATCACAATCAGCCATAGCCATAATGATATCCTCTGTTACTCCTGTTCCCTCTACAATAAAATGGAAAAGCTCTAAAGCTAATGCCTTTTTACGAACATAGGGAATAACTTCCTTGAATTGATAATGTCCATACTCAAGATTTAAAAATATATCAAAAACAAGCTCTGTTTCATATTCAGGAGATGATGTGGAGGTCAAATAATAGCTAATCAAAGAATTTAAGTCAGCCTCTAAGGATTGAATCGTTGAGCATAGTTCCTTTTCATCAACTGACAAGCATTCTATCTTCAAAAGCTGATGTCCCTCTTCTACCTGAATATTCCAGCCAAGAAGCATTTTTAATACATCTACGATATAGGGATAATTTTCTTTTTGTGTTTTCAATAGCAAGTACTTCTTCATCATTAAAAAACCTTATAATCAATATCGTCTTTATTTTCTTTTACCTCAGTAAAGGTAGCATCAACATAGTCACCATCAAAGGTAGTTTTCTTATCGTTTTCCACATAATCTGAATTCATCCTCTTAGAGTCAATCAGCCTTGTTCCACCCGCCATATCAGCTAAAGATCTTCCCGTAGACATGCATAGGTACCAGTATATCAGAAGCAACAGCATACCTCCAGATAAAAGATTTAAAAGAATGGCACCAACTAGCTCTCTTGCAAGCAGATTTGTAATTTTAGCTTTCGTTTCTGCTTTTGTAACAACTTGAACGCCCATAAGGAAACGACCAAGGGTTTGTTTCTTCCAAAAGCTTGGCAATAACACAAAATATATTGTATATAAAGGAATATGAACAGCATAGGCAATTCCTAAGCATATAAGAAAACTAAGAAAAATATCACTTGTCGGTTCTATATTCTCAAAAAATCTTTCCTCATAAAATTCTACAATATGATTCACATGCTGATTAAACGCAGGAATCAAGCAAATCAATAAAATGGCAACAATTCCTACACATAAGGTATCTAGAATATAGGCAATCAGTCTTTGTGAAATTTTTGCATCTGCATATTTCATACCTTCCGCCTCCTTAAAGGCTATTATACCATATTTTTTATTTATTGATATTATTTTTTAGTAAGAAATGTGTATTTGGATAATTTTTTATTTCCTTTGTCAGACACAATCTAAGAGATTCCTTAAAGACCTCATTAAAATCAGAAAAAAGATACATAGATAAAGCCCCTGGCGTGGTATTGACCTCATTCACATAAATTTTATCCTCAGATAAGAAAAAATCAATTCGGATAATTCCACTTGCGTGTAATAGCTCATAAACCTTTCTTGCTATCTTACAAAACTCATCGTACCTTGGATGCTCAATGATACTTTGATGGGTCACCTTAAAGGAATCACTATATTTATTTTCAAAGGAGAAAATGTCATCCTTCTTATGTATTCTTTCCAAATGAGAAAAGGTTGTTTCATTTAAGGCTAAATTATATTCCTCCAGCGTTTCTAAATAGGGCTGAAGAATAATTTCCTTAGAATAAGAGAAGGTTTCTGCAAGCTTTGCCGATAGCTCCTCAGGTGTACTAGCAATAAAAATTCCAATGGAGGAGCCTCCGCATACTGGCTTCATTATACAAGGAAGATAAGGTATTTTCTTATTGCTTAAAAAATCCTCATAGGTATAATGGATTGTTTTTACCATTCTTACCCCATTTTTAGATAAATATAGATAGCTTCTATATTTATCTAAAGAAACAGCACCTGCTAAAAGATCACATCCCATATACCGAATTCTATGGATTTTTGCAAAGGCAGCTGCTAATCCGTCTTCACCATTTTCTCCATGCATAGCGCCAACAATACAATCCAGCTTGAGCTTATCTAGCTTGAGCTTTTTTAAATTTTTATTCTGGCTTAGCTTAAAATTGCTGAGCTTCATTCGATCCGCATTAAAATATTTTCCATCTAAGCTGACATAAATTAAATGGACTTCATATTCCTGTTCAATTCTCTTCTTCAGCTGATAGGCTGTAATGATAGATATTTCATGCTCATAGCTTTGACCACCAAACAATATTCCTAATTTCATCATATTAATCCCACCCTATATAAATCTGGTACATCGTTTTCAATCAACAGCATACTATCCTTATACACCTCTGCAAGTTTTAAAAACAAATGATATCCCTCCATAAAATTTCTAACTAAATATACCTCTTTGTTAAAGCTTTTCAGTTTTCTATATAATAAATTCGTTTGGTAAAAGCCAATCAAAATTACAATATCTGAACAGCATACCATATAATCTACTAAATTAGTAAAGAGCTCCCTTTTGTACTTCCCTAACTCCACCATTCCTGGAGTAAGCAAAATACGCTTGTTTGGATGACTTCTTAAAATATTTAATGCCTCTATAAAGCCCTGATAATTGCTATTAAAGGAATCATCTAAAACTGTATAGGAATTCATCTTTTTAACCTCTAGCCGATTCTTTTCCGTCTTGAAAGTTAATGCCCCTCGTATTAGGACATCTAAATCATAGCCCATCTCATAAGCATAGGCGAACACTCCTGTTAAATTTAAAATCTGATGCTTTCCAACCAAAGGAGTTTGAATGTGAGCCAGCTTGATATCATCCTTATAAAAGTCAAAGGAGCCTCTTTCTATATTTTTAGCCTGATAGCTTCCGTATTCCAATCCATAGGTTATAATGGAAATATCGCTACTGAGCTCATAATTTCTTATATACTTACACTCATAATTTAAAACCCCTATTTTACATCCTTTTAAAAGACTCATCTTTTCTTCAATAATATTTTCTATGGAGCCAAAGGTATCTACATGCATATATCCAATTCCTGTAATAAAGGCAACCTCAGGTACTGCAATTTCCTTGAGCTTAAGAATATCCTTCTTATGACTTGCTCCAAACTCTAAAACAAGATCGTTATAGGAATTTACATCAGGAAGTTCATTTAAAAATTTTGAAATTCCTAATTCTGTATTATAGCTTTTTGGTGTTGCACAGGAACAATGAAACAGACTTAAGGCCTGATTTAAAAGTACCTTTGTGGATGTTTTCCCATAAGAGCCCGTTACAGCAATAATTGTTCCTCCATATCCAGCAATTTTCTTATGAGCACGAGTGATAAAGGGACGATTTTTCAAATAGGAGATTCCCCGTTCTATTCCTAAAATAGGTAAAATAGAAAATTCATAAAAAAGTAAGATATAAGGCCCTACCCAAGGTATAAACCCAATTCCCATAAATAGAATACTTAATACTATTAATCTGAAAATTCGTTTGGTAAACTTTAATCGTACCCTTGCCAAAAGGTAGAATAGACTGAATAAGCATAAATAGATGCTGCAAATTAAAACAATGATAAACTCTCTTTGCCAAAGTCCTAATATCAATACAATACATGGAAATAAATCATAAAACACAAGATTAAGGAAAAAATGCTTTAGATAAGCCTTAAACTGATAATGAGCCTGCTGATATATATTTAAAATAAGATAGAGCTTTAAAACTGCATAGATAAAAACACTAACTAGCATAATCTTCACCTAATAAATAGCTCATTAAGATAATGGCAAACACGCTAGGACGATCCAAATAGGGAAAATGTCCGCATTCCTCCAGCTCAATCAGCTCAGCATTTGAAATATAATTCTTCATCTGATATCCTAGACTTAATGGGGTAACCTCATCATTTGTTCCATAAAGTAATAGAGTTGGTGCTGCAATACGCTTCAAATATTCTCTAAGATCTGTGTTTACAGCTTTTACAAGCATAATGCGTTTGACATTATCTGCATTTTGATAATCGGCTGATCCCATTTTTACAGGAAGATGACATTTTTTTAAGATTTTATAAACCCTTATTTTAAATCGTTTAGAAAACCGGAGCTTCTGCTTTAGTCCAGCAGAGGAAATCAATACCAGCTTTTCCACAGAATACCTTGATGCATAGATTATAGCTACTCTTCCTCCATAGGAATGCCCACAAAGTATTGGTGCTTCTATTCCTAACTGAATAACAAAATCATGAATCAGCTCTGCAACCTCTTCTACTCCCATTGGAACTCCTATCGTAGACTGTCCAAAGCCAGGAAGATCAATAGAATATACCGTAAAGGAGCTACTTAACGTTTTTGCCAGCTTTGTAAAGGTTAAAAGAGAAGCTCCCCAGCCATGAAGTAATATCAAATCATGCCCTGATCCCGTTACCTCATAATGTATTTTTTGATTTTCAATTTCAATATAAATATTATCACCAACCTATAATAAATATATGGTCTAAGCAATATAAATATGTAAAATATAACTGGAATGAGGCTAGCATTTTTTCTACAAAGAGCTTCATCTTATAAAAACAAAAAAGCCTTAAGCACATCTAGCAGTAAACTAGATTCACCTAAGACTTAAAACGTTTGTCTTACCACTTCGTTATTTCATTCTGCTCATCATAATACCAATAATTTCCAGCACTAGTCGGTTTGGTTTCAGCATACGTGTAAATGACAGGATTACATTGGTAATGTTGAAATCCATCCTTTGTTAACAACGTCCATTCTGCCTGACTTCCAGCATAGTAGATGGTCTTTAATTCCTCACACATATAAAGCGATCCATTATGAATATGAGTTAAGCTTTGTGGTAGCACCATCTTCTTTAGAGCTTTACAGCCTCCAAAAGCGTCATTAGAAATTCTTTCAATTCCTTCTTCTAATACAACAGACTCTAGGGAGATACATTGAGCAAAGGTTGAAATATTGATAACTTTTATAGTTCCTGGAATTTTAACCATAAGTAAATCAAAACAAGAGGAAAATGCCAGTTCACCAAGAGTAGTTAGATTTTTTGATAAGGTTAGAGAAACTAATCCTTGACAGGATGCAAAAGCATACGCTCCAATGGTTTGAACACTATCTGGAAGAATCAGATCCTTCAGTCCTATACAAGCTCGGAATGCAGATTCTCCAATGGTTTGAACACTATCTGGAATCGTAATAGCTTTTAGATTAAAACAGCTGTTAAAGGCTGAACTTCCAATTTCAATAAGACCTTCTGGCAAATTGATTTTTGATAGCTTCATACAATGATCAAAGGCAGAGTCTCCAATTTTCTTAATACTTGAAGGCAAGGTTACCTCCTCAATATACTGATTGGAAAATACCTCTTCCCCAATTCTTGAAACAGGTAAATTATTGTGCTTTTCTGGAATTTCAATGCTCATAGCCATTCCAAAATAGGCTGTAACAGCATAGCTTGTACCATCTCCAGTAAGGATATAATATAAGCCTGAAGTCCCTAAATTGTGAATGTATCCACAGATTGTACAATTAAAATTCTCATCATACTGATGTTCCTCTAAAGAAATCTCCTCTCTACATTTTTCACAGGTTAACCAGTGAGAATGATCGTCGATTTGAAAATCATCATTCATTTGGTGTCCTGTTTCTTCAATTAATTTTGAGAAGACTATGTTCTGTTCATCTATTGTATATACGTAAATTTCATACCCTTTAGTTTCACAGGTTGGCTCATCAATTATCTGATGATGATAATCATAAGAATTTAATATCGGCAACTCTATGGATTCTGTATGAAGTTCATTTCTTTTACAGGTTTTTGTTATTTTTCCTTTTGAGGAAAGGGTGGGCTCTATGACTATTTCCCATGTATCATATAAATGCCCTAAGACAGGAATTTCAGTAATATCACTCTTCTCATCACAAGTTAAACAGTGATGGGATTTACTACCAGGTTCTTCACAGGTTGGAATCTTATCTATTGTCCATTCCTCTGCATTAGAGTGTGTATGTCCTAATACCTCTATTATCTTTACCTGCTCATAGCCACAGACATTGCATACTCTCTTTTGCTTTCCAGCTATATTTTCTTGTGCATCCATAATAATAATCCAGTTCCCATAGGAATGCTCTAAGATATCCTTCTTTTCTGATGTATGCTCACAGATTGCTTGATGATAATGGGTATATTCGTCTGAACTCCATTCCTCTGAATAGGTATGTGTATGTTCTTCCTGTGGTAAATCTATATTTACTACATATTGACAAATACGGCAAATTCTTTTCTCGTTATTTAAACTCAGCAAAATCTCCTTAGATTCAAAGGAATGCTGAACTATTGTACTTTTAGCTCCACAGGAACACTCCTGCCAGTGCGAAACTTCATCATATAAATATGCTCCTGTAAAAGAATGAACATGACTATCTTGTTCATCATTTCCATTTCCTAGTGATTCTATTCCATCACAAGAAGCTAGTATTAAACCAAAAATGATAGAAAATGACATAAAAAATATTATGTTAAATAACTTTTTCATATCTAAACACCTCTATTTATATTTAATTCTTTATGTATTTTACCACAAATTGTCACGAAATGCAAATTTAGCCCCTAAGATAGGGGCTAAATCATTTAATTTTACAAATAAATATTTTTAAATTCCAAGAGTCTTCTTCTTTTCATTTTATTTTCAAATAGAAAATGCTATAATGACAATATGAGGTACAAATATGAAAGAAATTGTTACACCATTATTAAGCTGGTATAAAGAGAATAAACGGGATTTAGAATGGAGAAAGCATCCAACTCCCTATCATGTTTTAGTTAGCGAAATCATGCTTCAGCAGACAAGAGTAGAAACTGTACGTCCCTACTATCATCGTTTTATAAATGAGCTTCCTGATTTTCAAAGCCTAGCACTCTGCAAGGAGGAACGACTATTAAAGCTTTGGGAGGGCTTAGGTTACTACTCAAGAGTTAGGAATTTGAAAAAATGTGCTATGGAAATTATGGAAAAGCATCAGGGCAGTTTTCCTAAAAACTATGAGCAGGCCATAAAGCTTCCAGGTGTTGGAATGTATACCTGTGGAGCCGTATTGTCCATTGCATATCACCAGAAATATGCCGCAGTTGATGGAAATGTGCTACGTGTCCTTACCCGCTATATGGCTTCCTCTATGGATATATCCTTAGAAAAGACAAAGCAGTACTTTAAAAAAGAACTTGAGAAAATTATGCCCACAGATGCAGGTGCATTCAATCAAAGTCTTATGGAGCTAGGAGCCACCATTTGTATGCCGAAGGTTGTCTTATGTGATGCCTGTCCTATCAAAATGAATTGTATGGCAAGACAAGAAAATACCCAACTTAAATATCCAATGAAGCCTTTACCAAAGGAAAAGAAAATACTAGAATATACTCTTTTATTTATAACAGATGGCCAAAAATATGTTTTGATACCAAAAAAGGAGGGTGTTTTAAAAGGATTACCTTCTCCAATTTTGATAGATTCTTATTTATCCTCTAATGAAGCCATAGACTATACTTCTTCCCTAGGGTTTCATCCGCTAAGAGAAATTAGGCTACCTGATAAAACTCACACCTTTACCCACCAGAAATGGTATATGAAGGGCTATAAAATTATTGTGGATCATCTTTTGGATTATCCCGCATTTGAGCTTGAAGAAATAAAAAACAGGCTTGGAATCCCCACCTGCTTTAAACAATTTATAAATGACTTAGATTAAAAATGGAATGAACATTGTCATTCCATTTTTTCAGTTATGAATATAGCTAGAAAACTATTTTAAATTTCTTCTATCATCCAATAGAATCTGTCATTTCTAATTTAATTAAACGATTTAACTCAACAGCATATTCCATAGGAAGCTCTTTGGAAAAGGGTTCTATGAAGCCCATAACAATCATTTCAGTTGCTTCTGCTTCAGTAAGTCCACGACTCATTAGATAAAAGAGCTGTTCTTCATTAACCTTAGAGACCGTTGCCTCATGCTCAATATACATATCACTATTTTTTCCGGTGTTTGTAGGAATCGTATCTGAAGAAGATATCTCATCTAAAATTAATGTATCACATTCAATATGACTTCTTGCCCCCAATGCCTTAGATCCACAGGACGCTGTACCTCGGTAATTTACCTTCCCGCCCCCACGGCAAATGGATTTAGAGATAATCGTAGAACTAGAATTTGGTCCTAAATGGATCATTTTCGCACCAGTATCCTGAATTTGATTCTCTGCTGCAAAAGCAATAGACACGGTTGTTCCCTTACTATAATTCCCCTTTAATACACAGGCTGGATATTTCATATTAAGACCAGCTCCTACATTTCCGTCAATCCATTCCATATGACCTTCATCATCCACAATTGCACGCTTTGTAACTAAGTTGACTATATTGTTTGACCAGTTTTGAACGGTTGAATATCTGCAATGTGCTCGCTTTCCAACAAAAATCTCAACAACTGCGGCGTGAAGACTATCCTTAGAATACTGAGGAGCCGTACACCCTTCTACATAGTGGATATCTGCATCATCATCTACAATAATCAAGGTTCTTTCAAATTGCCCCATACGCTCAGAATTGATTCTAAAATAGGACTGAACAGGTTTTTTTAGCTTAACCCCCTTTGGAACATAAATAAAGGAGCCTCCACTCCAAACCGCAGAATTCAAAGCTGCATATTTATTGTCTGTATAGGGAACAAGCTTTCCAAAAAACTTTTTCATAAGCTCTTCGTGTTCTCTTAAGGCAGTATCTGTATCACAGAAAATTACACCTAGTTCATCTAGTTCTTTTAAATTATTGTGATAAACTACCTCAGATTCAAACTGAGTAGAGGACCCTGCCAAATATTTGGCTTCAGCCTCAGGAATACCTAATTTTTCAAAGGTATCCTTAATCTCTGAAGGAACGTCCTCCCAGCTATGCTCAGTCTTTTCTGAGGATTTAATATAATAGGTATATTCATTAAAATCTATTCCAGATAAATCTGGTCCCCAGACTGGATTTTTCAATTCCATAAAAGCATCGTAGGATTTTAATCGAAACTCTTTCATCCACTTAGGTTCATGCTTAGCATTTGATATAAATTCTACAACAGAACGAGATAATCCTTTTCCTGAGGAAAGAACAGTTTTTGCATCTGTGGTAAATCCATATTTATAATCACCAACGATTTCATCTACCTTGTCCTTACTCATGATGCTCAACCTCCTCTATTGCTCTTTCTACACATTTCCATGCAAGAGTGGCACATTTGATACGAGCTGGAAAATCACGAACTCCTTTATAGGCAATAGCCTCCTCAAGCTTGTCCTCATCTGGAAGTTCTTCTCCCTTAACCATTGAATAAAAGCCATCAATTAAATTTTTTGCCTCCTCAACAGATTTTCCAATCAACAATTCACTCATTACAGAGGCAGAGGATAGGCAGATGGAACATCCTTTTCCATCCTGACGTACATCAACTACCTTTCCATTCTCCACAATAATTTCCACTCGCATATCATCGCCACAGCTTGGATTTGTTAAATGAACCATATGATAAGAATCTGTGTTTTTCAGTCCTTTATTTTTAGGGTTTTTATAATGCTCCATAATAACCTGACGATATAAGGTTTTTAAATCCATATTCTTCCTCCTAAAGAGATCCAAAAAATTCTTGTGCCTCTTTTACACTCTGTACAAATTTTTCAACATCCTCTAAGGTATTATAAAAATAAAAGGATGCACGTACTGTTCCAACAGTCTTTAACCATTTTGTAATTAATTGAGCACAATGATGCCCCGCACGAATACAAACATCATTATTGTCAAAAACACTGGCAGCATCATGAGGATGTACTCCCTTAATGTTAAAGGAAATAATTCCTGTTTCAGCAGTTTCATTATATACAATTACATTAGGAATCTGCTTTAATCCCTCAACTGCCTTCTGCTTTAAAAAATATTCATACTTAGCAATCTCACTAAGACCAATGCCTGAAACATATTCTACTGCCTTTCCAAGTCCAATTGCAGAAGCAATAATTGGAGTTCCAGTTTCAAAACGATAGGGAGCATCCTTATAGGTCATTGTATAACAATTCACATCATCTGCCATATCTCCACCAAATTCAGTTGGTTGCATTATGGCTAATAGTTTAGCCTTCCCATACAAAACTCCAATTCCCGTAGGACCACATAGCTTATGTCCAGAAAAGGCAAGAAAATCACAATCCAGCTTTTTTACATCAACTGGCATATGAGGTACTGCCTGAGCTCCATCAAGCACAACAATTGCTCCTACCTGATGAGCTAAGGAAATAATTTCTTCAATTGGTGTAATGTAGCCCATAACATTTGAAACATAGGTAATCGCAACAATCTTTGTATGTTCAGTCAAAACAGACTGAAAAGCCTCTACGGTTATTCTTCCCTCTTCATTTAAAGGAATATATTTTAACGTAGCTCCTGTCACATTGCAGGCATGAAGCCATGGCATACAATTAGAATGGTGCTCAAGCTCTGTTGTGATAACCTCATCTCCAGGCTTAAGATTATTGATTCCATAACTAGAGGCAACCAAATTTAAAGCAGAGGAGGCCCCTCTTGTGAAGACAACCTCTTCAAAATCAGCATGAATAAAATCAGCAACCTTTCCTCTAGCCTCTTCATAGGCATCCGTAGCAAGATAGCTCAACTTATATACTCCTCTATGTACATTAACTCCTAGCTTAGCGTAATACTCATCTACGGCCTCAATCACGCATTGGGGCTTTAGTGTAGATGCTGCATTATCTAAATAGGCTAATTTAGGATTTTCATTTAAAACAGGAAAATCCTTTCTTAGCTTTTCAACGTTAAGCATAAAATCACCTCTTCAATAATTGTTCAATCCTTTGTTTGATTGAAGCCTTTAATTGTTCATCCTGCACTTTGGAAATAAAAGGGCTTAAAATCCCTTCTAGGATTAATAAAAAGGCTTCCTGCTTTGATAATCCTCTACTCATCAAATAAAACAAACTATCATCTGACATTTTTCCTATGGAAGCTCCATGATTGGCTGTAACATCAAATTCATCAATCAGCAAAATCGGCTTTGAGGTTACACTAGAATCATCATCTAAAACAATTCCCTTAGAAAGCTGTACGCACTTTGATTTTGCCATACCCTTTAGAATCTGTCCAGTCGTTTCAAAGGTAATTTCTCCAGAATGCAAGGCAACACCAAAATTAGAAATATTTGATTCAGTTTGCTTTGACTTATGCTCTATTCTTTGGGTAAATTCAGCCAAATGATGACTTGCTAAAGATAAAAGCTCAACATTAGCCTTGGCAAAATCAGATAACAATTCAATATCTAAGCTCTCCTTGCTCTCTTCTAAGCAAATCTGAGTTACTATAAGCTCACCATTACACTTAAAGTTTCGATAGGTATTTTTAGAATTCAATATCTGATAGGTAACTCTTGCTCCTTGTTCAACATATAGCTCAATTCTTTGATTTTGGCACATATCCAAAAGTTCAACAGAAGCCCCAGAACAAACATAGATCTTTAAATCATTTTGAATAAGAATCGTATCTAAAATAGAATGATGAATTGTAAGAACATGATTTTGAAGGGAAAGACCGTTACCTTCTGTTCCTACGAAAGAATTTAGATGAATCATTGCTTCACGCTATTATGAGCACAAGAGCCTAAAAGAACATGGGTCTTCTCATCATCTTCTTTTTCAATTTCAATACCAAGCTCTTCTTTTACCCAATCATAGCCATTTTGGTCAATCTTAGCGATTAGTTCCTTACCACCCGTCAAAACAATTCTTCCATTAATCATTATATGAACAAAATCTGGCTGAATATAGTCTAATAGCCTTTCATAATGTGTGATTAAAAGGCATCCTAGGTTTTCATCTATCATATTGCTGACATTTTCTCCCACAATCCGCAGGGCATCAACATCTAGTCCAGAATCTATTTCATCTAAAATTGCAAATTTTGGTTTCAGCATCTTCATCTGCAAAATTTCATTTCTTTTTTTCTCTCCACCAGAGAAGCCCTCATTTAGATACCGATGAGCTAAATCCTCTGGCATTTTTAATTCAGCACAGGCCTTTTCATAGGTTCTAATGAAGGAAAACAAAGAAACATCCTTTCCTGAACAAGCCTTCATTGCTGTTCTAATGAAATCACTATTTGTAACACCAGGCACCTCAGCAGGATACTGATAGGCTAAAAATATACCCTTTCTAGCACGCTCATCTACCTCTAAATCTAAAAGATTTTCCTGATCCAAAAGAACCTTTCCAGAGGTAACTCTGTACTTGGGCTGGCCCATAATCACGGAGGACAATGTCGATTTTCCTGTGCCATTTGGCCCCATAATCGCATGAACCTCACCTGTTTTAATGGTAAGATTTACTCCTTTTAGGATTTCCTTTCCGTCTATGCCTGCATGTAAATCTTTAATTTCTAAAATACTTGCCATTGTTATTCAACTCCAATTCTAAAAGCATTAAGTATTATACCACATATATCTTATTTTTTTCCATATTTAGCTAAATTATAATGATATATTTTTTGGACCTCTTTAAATAATTTTTCTGGAGTGTCCTTTGAAACAACACTAGAGCATCCACATAAGTCATCTGGATGTAAGCAATCTAACGCAACTGCGTATCTGCTATTTTTAAGTAAATGTGTAGAATGACTAGAGGAGGTTAAGCCAACAACATCTAAGCTTTCCTGTCTACAATAGGAATGAAGAATCTCCAGACTTTCTATGGCTTTACTGTAAATTTTTACATATTTAAGTCCCTCAACCTGATTGGTTTCAAAAACATCATAAACCAAAATAGAAAGCTTAGAATATAAGGACTCCTCTTTTTTTATTTCTTTAATCAAATCTAAAACAATCTCTTCCTTTTCTACAATAAGGAAATAGACAATTTCTCCCTTAGGAGCCTTGGTAGGAACATAGCTACAAAAAGCAGCATTTCTTTTTCCTTGGGCATAAATTCGTTCTCCTTCATTATCTAAGCTTTCATTATAAGTAAATAAAACATCCTCATGAACCTGATTGACAAAAGGAGAAATTCTTTTTCTTTCCAAGACACAAAATAGTTCTTCTGCAGTCTTTTCATCTATCGTTTCTAAGGCAAGATAATGATGAGAAACAGCATCGTATAGCGCCGCACCTGACATACAAATTACTGGATGACTAATCTTAACATCCTCTAACAGAGGCATAAAGGTCGTTGGAGTTCTTGTCGTAAATAAGGTCACGTTAGCCCCAATCCGATTTAGATAGTTCATTTTATATTGCATAAATCCCTTAAATCGGTCTTCATCCTTAAGTAGCATTCCATCAATCCCTACGCAGAACAAAAGATTCTTATTTTTATAGCGATGAGGAAACTGAAAAAGATTCACTCCTAGGGCAATCAAAACTCCAATTACTGTGGATAGAATCCGATTTGTACCAAATTGCCACTGCCAGTAGCCAACATTAATGTTTGGATTTACAGTGACAGATAGGAACGTCAGTATGGCAACAAATACAGCCTGCTGTTGATGAAGTCCAACTCCAGTAACAACCACTAAAATAGTGCAAACAGAAATCAAAAGATAAGGAAGAATAAAGTTCAAGGACTCAAGGCTTACAGACTGAAGGTTGGGCCAACTTCCACCACAAAGCTCATAAATTGTAATCAAAAGAATTCCAATACCTCCGCCAATTACAGAAGCCACACATCGGTTCTTAGCCTGATTTAAACTTGCACTTTTGCTTGCATGCACAGAGTATGCTGTTGCAATTCCTGCAAAGAAAGGATTGTACCAAGAAAAAGCAAAATCATCTGGAACTCCTGGAATAAACTCAAAAAGCTTCAAAATAACAAAAACGAGTAAGCAAAAAAAGACACAAATTGCCGTTTTTATTGTTCTTAAACCAATTTTTTTCAATATCCCTCACCTCCAAACTTCTTAGAAAAAATCACAGCATGATGCTATGATTTATTTCATTACAATATTCACAAGCTTTTTAGGAACATAAATTGTTTTTATAATTTCATGTCCTTCTGTAAAGGCTACAATTTTTTCTAAGGCTAATGCCTGTGCAATAATATCATCCTTAGAAGTATCAACGCCTACCTCTAGTTTATCTCTAAGCTTACCATTAATCTGAACAACCAAGGAAAGCTTTTCTAAAACAAGCTTAGACTCATCATAGGAAGGCCATGCCTCAAAGGTAATTGTTCCCTGATGTCCTAAATCCTGCCATAGTTCTTCTCCAATATGAGGACATATTGGATATAAAAGCTTTACAAATCCCTCTATATAAGGCAAATAAATAGATTTCGCCTTGTATGCCTCATTTAAGAAGGTCATCATCTGAGCTATTGCAGTATTAAAGTTCAAGCTATCAAAATCAGAGGAAACCTTTTTTACCGTTTGATGATAAATCTTATCTAATTCACCTGTATTTTCCTTGCTGAATTTAGAGGTATATTCCTCCTGATGATAAAATCTCCAAACTCTGTCTAAAAACTTTCGAGCACCTTCAAGTCCTTTACTGCTCCAAGGAAGAGAAGCCTCAAGAGGTCCCATAAACATCTCATATAGTCTTAATGTATCTGCACCATATTCCTTTGTTACATCATCTGGATTAACAACATTTCCGCGAGATTTACTCATTTTCTCATTGTTCTCTCCTAAAATCATACCCTGATGGAATAGCCTTTGGAAAGGCTCCTTTACAGGGACAAGTCCTTTATCAAACAAATAATTTGTCCAGAACCTTGAGTAAAGCAAATGTCCAACCGCATGCTCTGACCCTCCCAAATATAAATCAACAGGTAACCAGTGCTTCAAAAGCTCATAATCTGCAAAGCTTTTTTCATTTTTTGGATCAATATATCGCATAAAATACCAGCTAGAGGCAGCAGAGCCAGGCATTGTATTTGTTTCACGAATACAAGTCTTCCCATGATAAGTCGTATTCACCCAATCCTTGGCATTTTCTAAAGGTGCAGTACCACTCTTCTTTGATTTATAATCATCTAAAACAGGAAGTACAAGAGGTAAGTCTTTATCCTCTAGTGCTTCACTTGTGCCATCCTCATAAAATACAACAGGAATTGGCTCTCCCCAATATCTCTGTCTTGCAAAAATCCATTCTCTTAGTCGGTAAGAAATCTGCTTTGAACCACATTGATGCTCCTCTAGCCAATGAATCATCTTCTCAATAGAATCCTCTTTGTTTAAGCCATTCAAGAAATCTGAATTGATATGAGGTCCATCCTCTGTATAAGCAGCCTCTAAAACATTTCCACCCTCTAAAACAGGAATAATTTCTAAGCCAAATTTCTTTGCAAAAGCATAATCTCTTTCATCATGAGCAGGAACTGCCATAATAGCTCCTGTGCCATAGCTGGCTAAAACATAGTCAGAAATCCAGATTGGAATTCTTTTTTGATTTACGGGATTTATAGCATAGGCTCCTGTAAAAACACCTGTCTTTTCCTTATTTAGTTCTGTACGCTCTAGTTCACTTTTAGAGCTACAAGCTTTTTGATAGGCCTCTACACTTTTCTTTTGTTCAGGAATTGTAATTTGATTTACAATTTCATGTTCTGGAGAAAGGACACAATAGGTTGCTCCAAAAAGAGTATCACAGCGTGTGGTAAACACAGTAAACTTGAATTCAGAATGATCCACCTTGAAATCCACATGTGCACCAATGGATTTCCCAATCCAGTTTCTCTGCATCTCCTTTGTTGAAGAGGGCCAATCCAAGGTATCCAATCCCGCAAGAAGCTTTTCTGCATACTTAGGAATATCTAATACCCATTGCTTCATATTCTTACGAACAACAGGATATCCACCTCTTTCACTTTTCCCATCAATAACCTCATCATTTGCCAAAACAGTTCCTAAAGCCTCACACCAATTCACAGGCATTTCTATCTGTTTTGCAAGTCCATCCTTGTATAACTGCTTAAAAATCCATTGGGTCCATTTATAATAACCAGGATCACAGGTAGATATTTCTTTTGTCCAGTCATAGGAAAAGCCCAGCATTTTTAGCTGTCTTGTAAAATTAGCTATATTTTCTTTTGTAAATTCCTCTGGATGATGTCCTGTGGCAATAGCAAACTGCTCTGCTGGAAGTCCAAAGGCATCCCAGCCCATAGGATGTAGAACATTAAAGCCCTCCATTCTTTTTTTACGACAAACAATATCTGTTGCGGTATATCCCTCTGGATGTCCTACATGAAGTCCCTGACCAGAAGGATAGGGAAACATATCCAAAGCATAGAATTTAGGCTTTGTAAAATCACTTATATCTGTAAAAAAGGTCTGATTCTTTTCCCAATATTCCTGCCACTTTTTTTCAATCTCTATATGATCATAATTTTTCATAATTTCAACTCCTATTTATTCTGAATGATTTTTGGTCCTTTTCCGTTCTTTTTTCTTCGATCTGTAAGCCAAGTAATCAGCTTAAAAATCAAATAAGGAATAGCGAAGGCAAGCAAAACTAAGCCATACCATAAGGCTATTGTATTTGCGAAAACAAAAGTAATATGGAAAAAGCAATACCAGATTAAACAACCCAAAAGGATGGTTAAAACCATACAAAGTGGCATAAATCTGGACTCCTCATATTCTGCAACTAACGAGGTTTTAAATAACATCATAATTAAATAAAGTAACGGATGAACCAAAAGCACCGTTGTTAAAACAGCAATAAAGGTGCTTGGAGAATCAAAGCCTTGAAGAAATCCTACAAGAGGAATAACTGCAATATCTATAACTAATAAAACAATGTGAATTATATTTAATTTTTTGAGCATTTTCATTCCTCCTCATTTCTTTTTTTCTTCAAAACCAAAAACAATGCCTCTAAGCCTATAAACATTATTAAAATTCCTATTACTGCAATTCCAAGATAAAGATATACAACATCCTGCTTCAAGGAAAATACTATAAAATATGCAATTGACATTACAGATCCTAGGATAAGAAAGAACAAATGTTCTTTTAAAAACCTCTTCCATAATATCTTCTTTTCCTGCTTTATTTCAAAATCATCATGAATTTCTTTTTCTTCCATAAACGAAACCTCAATTTCTATATTTGAATAGCATCCTAAAAAATTTCTTTTCTATGTTCCTTATTTCAAATCTACCATTTTATAAATAAATGAAAAAAGATATACAAATAGCGAATGGAAAAGATATCTAAAATGTCATACTCCATATCTTCGCTATTTTATTATTATACTATAAAATGTCAAAAATAAAAAGTCCTAAGATACATCTTAGGACAATTCTATAACTAAGTTTTATTAAAATCCAAAGAATTCCTTAGCATTGTTGTAGCAAACATCCTCTACAATTTTGCCTAAGGTATCTAATTCCTCTACTGGATATTGACCAGATTCAACAAGATTTCCAAGCATCTGGCATAATAAACGACGATAGTATTCATGACGTGGATAAGCTAAGAAGCTACGAGAATCTGTAAGCATACCCACAGACTGAGCAACAAGCCCAACCTGCATCAAGGTTTCAAGATTTTGACGCATACCATCCTGCTGATCTAAGAACCACCAAGCTGTTCCAACCTGTACACGTCCCTTAACCCCTTCCTTCTGGAAGCATCCAGAAAGAACAGTTAAAGCATAATTATCTCTTGGATTTAAACAATAAAGAATCGTTTTAGGAAGCTGATCAGTTTCATCTAAAGCACCTAATAAAGCAGAAAGCTTTGCCATATAGTTCTGATCCTCAATCGCATCAAAGCCAGTATCTGGTCCAATCTTCTTAAGCATAGACTTTGAATTATTTCTTAAAGCTCCAATATGATATTGCTGAACCCAGCCATGCTTATGATATTCCTTTCCTAAGAATACTAAAACGTAGCCCTTATACCAATCCTGCTCAAGCTCAGAAATTTCTTTTCCTGCCATACCCTTCTTAAATACAGCATTTGCCTCTGCATAGCCACATGGAGCATAGTGTACTACATCAAGGGCATGATCAGACAATCTTGATCCCATTTCATGGAAAAAATCAATCCGCTCAGCTAAAGCACGTTCTAAATCATGAAGCTCCTTTATTTTATACCCAACAACATCACTTAGCTGATTTACCCAGTCAGCAAACCAGGATAGCTCGACATTAATTGCTTTATCAGGACGGAATGCAGGACGAACATGAACCTTTAAGGTTTCATCAGCATTCATTTTCTTATGCCATTCTAGACTATCTACTGGATCATCTGTCGTGCAAACTGTATCTACCTTAAATTTATACATCATTTCTCTTGCAGTTAAGGTTTCTAATTTTTTGTTTGCAGCATCCCAGATTTTTTTCGCATTTTTTTCATTGATAATATCCTCAATATCAAAATATCTTCTCATTTCTAAATGGGACCAGTGATACAAAGGGTTTCCAACAAAATAAGGCATAGACTCAACAAACTGCATATATTTCTTATAATCATCATCAGGTCCTGAAATGGAATCCTCCTCATAGCCTCTTGCACGTAGACTTCTCCATTTATAATGATCTCCATAGCGATCTCCTGCACCAAGCCAAACCTCAGCTAAATTACGGAATTTCTTATCCTCAAAAATTTCCTTTGGCTGTAAATGACAATGATAATCAATGATAGGCATATGCTCAGCATGCTCATGATATAATTTCTTAGCCGTTTCAGTAGTCAGTAAGAAATCCTTATCCATAAAATCTTTCATATTTTTCTTCTCCTTACTTAATTTTTATAATACAACCCCGTCCTTGAAAATAGATATTTCACGGAAATTGTTTTCTTCATTTTTAGTCTGCTTTTTCTCAGAGGCAATATCACATAGTAAATCAATAAAATCCTCTAAAAGCTCATCCATGCTCTTCTTATCCACTAAATCCCCAGCATTAAAATCAATCCAGTTTGATTTTTTATTTGCAAGAGCTGTGTTTGTTGCAATTTTAACCGTTGGAATAAACCCACCAAATGGAGTTCCTCTACCTGTTGTGAATAATACCATCTGACAACCACTACAACCTAGGGTTGTTGTCGCAATCAAATCATTACCAGGAGTACAAAGTAGATTTAATCCGTTCACGCGAATTCTTTCTCCCATTTTTAATACATCCTGTACAATGGCAGATCCTGCCTTCTGTGTACAGCCTAAGGATTTATCCTCTAATGTTGTAATTCCACCCTTTTTATTTCCAGGAGATGGATTATCATAGATTACCTGATTATGATTTTTAAAATATAGCTTAAATTCATTGATTAGGTCAACGATTTTTTCAAATGTTTTTGCATCCTTTGCACGTGCCATTAATAGCTTTTCAGCACCAAACATTTCAGGAACCTCTCCTAGTACCGTGGTTGCACCATTAATAGATAAAAAATCAGAGAAACGCCCTAAAAGAGGATTTGCTGTGATCCCACTCATTCCATCAGAGCCACCACACTTTAGTCCAATTCTAAGAACAGATAGCGGTTTTGTAACACGTCTATCGTTCTTCATCTGGTCATAAAGCTCCTTTAATAGCTTCGTTCCCTCCTCAACTTCATCTTCTACCTCTTGAGCAATTAAAAATCTTGTTCTTGTAGCATCATAAGCTCCAAGTGTTTCTCTAAACGTTGATACAAGATTTTCCTCACAGCCTAATCCTAAAACCAAAACTCCACCAGCATTTGGATGCTTAACCATATCCTGTAAAAGTGTTCTAGTTAGTTCAAGATCAGAGCCCATCTGACTACAACCAAAAGGATGCTGGAAGGTATAAATCCCATCAATCCCCTCTGTGCCATATTTTTCCTTAAAATGCTCTATCATATCCTTTGCCATACCAGAAACACAGCCAACTGTTTGGATAACCCAAAGCTCATTACGGATTCCATATTCCCCTGTTGAACGCTCATATACTTCAACCTTGCGATCAGATTTATATCCCAAAACATCTGGGTATTTAGGATTATAGGAATAAGAAATTACGTCATCAAGATTAGTAGCTACATTATGTGTATGAACATGCTCACCAGCCTTAATATCTACTGTTGCATGCCCAATTGGAGAACCATATTTCATTACATCTTCTCCATTACGTATGTCCCTTAAAGCAACCTTGTGTGCCTGAGGAATATCCTCTAAAAGAACAACATTTTCTAATTTCTCACCTTTAGAAAAGGGTCTAAGTACAACCGCAACATTATCCAATGGATTAATGATGATATAATCTTTCATAAATTGTCTTCCTTTTTTTAATTATTTTACCATTTTAGCTAACGCTTCACGCATAGAGCTAGATGTAATTTCATATAAACAATCTGTAACAAAATCCAATACACCATCAAATTTTGTCAAGTCTACTTCCCAATGAGATTCTAGGCCTAAAACATGAGAGGCAATCTTCTTACAAGAAGCCTTAGAGCCATCAAAATCACTCCAAAGATTATTAAACATCTCTAATGCCCACGCATCATCTGCAAGCTTAATATCTTCAGTACCACGTTTTCCACGATAGAAAACAAGTAATGCTGCTAAGCTAAATAAGGCATGATCAGGGAAATGCTTTAAATCATTTAGATTTTGTAAAACCGTAGGTAAAATTCTTGTCTTATATTTTGTCACAGAATTTAAAGCAATACTCATAAGTTCATGACGAACAAATGGGTTACCATAACGCTCTAATACACTATGTGCATAAGAATCCATTTGATCTCTTGGAATATTAATTGTAGGAACAACCTCATTAAAGATAAAATCTAAAACAAATTTGTTCAATTGCTTGTCCTCAATCGTTTCACGTACTGTGTCTATTCCAGCAAGATAAGCAACAGGAACTAAGCAAGTGTGAGATCCATTTAAAATTTTAACCTTTCTTTCCTTATATGGCTTTATAGAATCAACAAATAACACATTTAAGCCAGCTTCTTTTGCAGGAAGCTTCTTTTCTAAATCCTTAACTGTTTTACCATCTATAACCCACAAATGGAAAATTTCTCCAACAACCATATTATTATCAATATAGCCTAGCTGATTCCATAATTCCTTATCCTCATTTCTTGGATAGCCTGGGACAATACGGTCAACCAGCGTATTATAATAACGATTTGCATGCTCAATCCAGTCAATGAATTTATCATCCATATGATTATGCTTAGCAAGCTCAATCAATATTTCCTTTAGGGTGTCTCCATTATGGTCGATTAGCTCACAAGGGATGATTTCTAATCCTTTAGTAGTATCCCCTTTAAAGTAATCATACCGCACCTTTAAAAAGGCTAATAGTTTACCAGGGAAGCTGTTTGGTGTTTTTGTAAAATCAGTATCATTTGGATCAAAGGCAATCCCTGCCTCTGTTGTATTAGAAATGATATATTCTAATTCCTCGCTTTTGGCATAATCTAAATATTTTTGATAGTCAGTAAACGGATTAATGAAATCCTCTAAGCAATCTATAACCTGATGGGTTTTAACAGTTTGTCCATTATTTATACCTTGTAGGTATAAAGTGTAAAGCCCATCTGCCTCAGATAACTCCTTAACACGTCCAAAAGGCATTGGCTGTACAACAACTACCCCCGCATTGAAGTTAGCCTTTTTGTTCATAGAATCCACAATCCAATCAATGAACGCTCTTAGAAAGTTTCCTTCTCCAAATTGCATAATCTTCACAGGATGTTTCACCTTATTCACAATCTTACTACTAATATTTTCCACGTTTTTTCCCTCCATATACACTTTACATATTTAAAAAAAGTGTGCATAATATAGTTTAATTTTACCACGCAATATTGAATTAGTCAACGAATTACAAACGAAAAATGTAAGCCCTTTACTTAAACCTGAATTTGAAGCCATTTCTGTTGGGCAAACCTCCAAATATTGAGTCCCATTCTCAAGACCTGATCAATCAGCATTCCAATCCATGCCCCAATCACACCAAGCCCAATAGGATAGCATAGCAGATAGGAAACCAGAGGTCGTATACAGGTAACACTAATTAAGGAGGTTGCTGCAGTATATTTTGTGTCTCCACTACCTCTTAATATACCTGTAATTACCCACTGTATATTTTGAGGAAGTGTAGTAAAGGCTGCAATAATCATAATTACAGAGGCCATATCTGCACGTTCCTTTGTTTCAGGCCTATACATACCAATCATTAAATTTCTAGCAGAAAGCATAATGATACATATTAATATAGCACAAAGAAAGGACAATGTCATACTTACCTTGGCATACACAATTGCAAGATCCTTTCTCTTTTCACCTAATCTGTGTCCAACTACTGCTGCTGTACCTATGGAAAATCCATCTGCAAGGGTAAACATTAAGGTATTTAAGTCATTACAGATTCCATGTACATAGGTAGCATCATCTCCTAGATAATTCACAATTAATGCAAATAAAATAAATCCAATTCTCATAAAAATCTGGTCAATAAAACAGGAGGGTAAAATATGCCCTATATCCTTTAAGGTTTCTTTATCTAAATGGAACAGCTGTTTGAACTGAAGCTTCAAGTAGCCTTTAGGTAATAAGATTGTAATCAAGCAAATGATAAAAGCAACTGCATTACCAATAATAGTTGCGATTGCTGCTCCAGCAATACCAAGCTCTGGAAAGCCCCAATTCCCTTCAATCAGCAAGTAATTTAATCCAATATTCACCAAATTTGCAACAAGGTTTGTCCACATAGATATTTTTGTTTTCCCAATGCCCCTTTGACAAGCATTGATGGTCAGTCTTAAGCCATTAAACACAAATCCAGACGCAATAATGGTCAAATAGGTTGTGGCATAATCTATTGTGTTTTTTGTCGCACCCATAATTTGGCACAAAGGTCTTGCTAGGCAGGCAACCAAAATACTTAATACAAAAGAAATTGCGAAGCATAATTTAATTCCTTCATGAAGCGTTTTATTTACAGCGTTCTGATTTTTAGAGCCATATCTTCTAGAAACAATAGCCGTTAATGCAATATTAAGAGCCGTAATAAAGCAAATCATGAAAAAAATCGGTTGTTTTGTAATAGTTACGGCTGAATTTGCATCATTTCCAATAGAGGAAACCATGATTCCGTCAAACATTGTAACCAATGCGACTAAAAAGCCTTCCACCATAGAAGGCCAAACAATTTTCATAACATCCTTGACAACCTTAGAATACTTAGGAATTTCTCCTTGCTTATCACAATCCTTGACTAATCTTTGGGTATTAAACAAGCAAATCAAGTGAATCACCTCTTATTTATGATATGTTTCATGATTTAATATTTTAAAGGAACGGAAAATCTGCTCTAGTAAGATTACCTGCATCAGTTGATGAGGAAAGGTCATTTTTGAAAAGCAAAGATGATAATCCATTCTTTTTAAAAGCTCATCTCCAAGTCCAAGAGATCCTCCAATAACAAAAACAATATGAGAAGCTGAATAAGAAAAAATATGGGAAATTTTTTCTGCCAGCTCTGGACTACTAAGCATCTCTCCTTTTAAATTTAATGCAATTTTAAAAGAACTTTCTGGAAGCTTGGACAATAATTTTGTCGCTTCTTTGCTTTTAATATCCTCAATACTCATATTATGAATAATTGGCTCATCTGGCACAGAGATAAAATCTATTTTACAATATTTAGATAATCTTTTAGAATATTCTAAAATCGCATCCTTCAGGTATCGCTCCTTGATGATACCAACACTAAGTATGGTGATTTTCATAAGCTATATACCTTTGTAGGAACTGGAGAGGTAACTACAAATTCTACCCTTGAAGTATCCATCCCTAAATCCTCCATTACCTTTTTTCTTGTAAGGTCAATAATTTCTGTCAAATTACATTCCTGAGAGATATGGGCATAGAAAACCAGCCTTGTCCGTTCTCCCATAATTTTGGCTAATGTAACAGCCGCATCCTCATTAGATAAATGACCATGATCAGATAAAATACGCATTTTTAGACTATACGTTCTATCAGAAGACATCAAAATATAAGGATCATGATTAAATTCCAACACATAACAATCCGCATTGGATATAGTAGTGTATAGAGACTGATGAACATAGCCTGTATCTGTAATATATACTAAGATTTGATCTGAATCCTCTATTTTATACCCCACAGACTCTGCCGCATCATGGAAGGTTGGTAAAACCTCTATCCTAGTATTCCCAAGAAAAAAAGATTCATAAAGAATAGAATTCGCCATCCTATTTAATAATATAATATGACCAGAAGCTAATTTTTCTCTTAAAACAGGCTTGAGGGAGTCATTTTTACCATTTAAAATTGCCTGGAACGTTCCTTGCGTCATATAGCAAGTTAGATTTCCCTTTTTTAGCACTGTGCAAAGAGAGCGAATATGATCCTCGTGTTCATGAGTAATTAAAAGAGTATTTATAGCAGAAAAGCTTGTATTTAACTTTTCTAATTCTGTATCTATTGTTCTTTTACTAATTCCTACATCAATTAAAATTTGATGGTCTTTTGTTTCAACAAAGGTACAATTTCCAGTTGAACCACTTGCAAGTACTTCTATACGCATATTCCCACCTCAAAAACATATAAATTATACCATAATTCGACTTTGATTGTAAAGAAAAAAGCCGACTCATCGGCTAAAGAGTATATTTAAGGAAGCCTTATGCTAACCAAGCTGCACCAATAATGACAAGTAAAATAAATAATACTAAAATTAATGCATATCCATATTCATTAGAATTACAGTTTGCCATAGATGTGGCACCTCCTTTCCTTTCTACTACTATATTATGTAATAATATAAATTAATTTAGTATTATTTGCCTATATATATGAATTATTTTACCTGAAAATAAAGTTCTTTATTGCAATTTACTTTTAATAATGATATTATATATAGTGCTATGGTTTGAAATTCTAACAAAAAAGGAGTTATCGAAATATGTTAAAAAAAATAAAATTGAAACCACGGAGACTTTGCTTATTGGCATCGCTCTTCGTTTTACTTATATCGCTGGGGAGTTGTAGTTCAGCGGGAAAGCCAGTTGGAAATTTAGATAAAGATAGCATTTATCTATCTGCTGGAAACTACTCTGTAACCAAAGGAGAGCTCTGGGAGGAGCTACGTTGGAGTGCTAATACGATTCTAACAGATAAAATTACAGAGGTTGTAATGAAAGACTATGTGGAAAAGGTTGAATTGATCATTGACAAATCCTATACAGATTTATCTGAGAGTCAAAAAAAGCTTTTTGCTGACAATTTCACAGATGAAGATTTCAGCAATCTAAGAGCCTTTTATGAGGAACGCTTAGAAGATTATGTGATTGAAGACATTTACAACTTTAATTATAGCTCTACAAATAGCTACGATTCAATTAAGGATGTATCTGAGTATGATGCAAAGAAGCTGATTATTCAGTATAGTGATGAATTATATTCTAATTATAACATCAAGCAATTTAACAATCAGGATGTACAAACATTTGTAACTGAAGCTGTTGAAAAAAGAGAAAACTATCTTACTATAGCAAAAGAACTTAAATCTGTATATTATTTATCTCTAGCAAAAGAGCTGCTTGCCTACTCTAAGTTAGAGGAGGATATAAAGGATGCTTTTGACAACAGAGATCCAGACAATGAAGATGATTTAGGTTATTTCACTAAAAGTGAATATACAAACAAATTTAAATCAGATTTTGCAAATCAATCCGATTTAAATTTAGTTTTAATTCATTTTTCCACAGAAAAGGAATATACTTCTACACTTCGTTCCTTTGGACTAAAGGTATATGAGAATAATTTAGTTTATATTCCTTATCCTGAAGATATCAAAAACTTCTCAGAATATTGCACCTATTATGATGAGTTAACCTCAAATGATTTAAGAGGTTCAGACAAATATCAGAATCTAAATACTTTAGCTATTGCTCAGCTTTATATTCAAATCTACAATTATCTTTATGGTGGATATAGAAATTATATTTATGATGACTCTTATGTTCAATATTTTGATAAGGTAGAGGATTTGATAAAAATCACTGAAGATATTCGTGAAAAATCTCAAGCTGTTGCAGCAAATGAGGAAGCTGAGGTTAATAAGATTCGTGATGCCTTAGCAAATGCGGATTTGAATGAAGATGAAATTGGTACAATTTACACTAGAGAAGACATCAACAAAATTTCAGATTCCTTCTCTACCTATTTGTATGAGACACTTTGCTTACCTTTTAAGGCTGAAGCTGATGATGATAGTCTTTGCTATTCTACTTCTACCCAAAGCTATAATAACTCCTATTGGATTGCCTTTAAATTTGATCAGGCTGAAGACCAATATGAGGATATGTATAATAAAAACACAATTGATGATGATTTATATGATAGTATTGCAGCAAATGAAGAGCTTAAGGCTGAGATTGAAAAGCTTTTAAAGAGAGATAAAATGCTTGAAAATAGTATCACAAATGCTGTTAAGGAAAGAACAGACGAAGTAAAGATTAGCATCTATGATGAAGCCTTAGAGATTGCTTATGCAACAAGCAATGCTGGCTATTCTAAAACCTATGGAAAAGCTCCTAATAAAAATGTAATTGCTACATTAAAGTATGATAATAAAACATGGAATTTAAACATTGTTTCTGATGATCAAGATCAAAATGCCCTAGATGAAGGTGTGTTTGACATTTTAGAAAGAACAAATGGAATTACTACTGCAATTGATATATTAAGTAAAAAGGTAGTGAAGGGCACGAAGGCTTATGCTGATACTGAAAAGGATACTCAGCAGTATAAAGAAGCCTTAGAATTTGTATTAGCCGCATTCTCAAATGATTACTATTCAACAAGTGGTTATCCTTCTTCTATTGGTAAGTATAACTTTATGATGCTATATTTCCATTCCGTAGATATAAATCATATCGTTTCAGAAAATTATCGTGTTAATGCAGCTGCTGCTAAATTATTAACAAACTATAACTCCAATCAATTGTTAGAATTTTTCAAATCCTATTCCGATAATATTTATAGCAATCACTTCTCTATTGGCGGAAAAAGATTAGTTGTCTTCCGTGATGCAGATGATGATTCTAAAAAAGATGATGTTTCCACTTGGACAGAGCATCAAAAGAGATTGGCTCAACAATTAATTCGTCAAATCTATAATGAAGTGTCCTCTACAACAGGTGCTCATGCTGATGCTTTATCAACAATCGTAAGTGAAATTCAGGATTCTGCACGTGCAAAATTTGAAGATAATCCTATTGCCCCAGAAAATAAATGGGCTGAATATCGTAAGGCTGGTTTAAGTGTAGAATTAGAAGATGTTACAGCTGATAATTCCACAACCTCCTTAGATTTCAAATTAAAACAACGCCTATATGATATTTTCTATTCTTCTTCTTATAGTATTGTTCATGGTACTGATCATACAATTCCAACAGAATATATGGAAGATTTACAAGATCCAAATACTACAATTTTAGAGACAAAGGATGGATACAATCTATTATTAATCACTTCTGCTGATTTCCAAACCTCTGCTAAATTTACAGAAGAGGACGACAAGCTTAAGATATTTGAAAACCTTTCTGTTTATTACAATGAAGAATATCATCAAATAGGAAGTGTTTATAATGAAGAGGATAAATTATCCTTAGAACAAATCCGCTTGTATGTATTAGAATATGTATCAAGCTCAACTTCTAATCTTTCACCTTCAAACATCTCTTCTGCTTTATCTAGCTTCTTATCTCCTGTTATTTCAAGATATACAGCAAATGAAACACAAAGAGATATCGTAATTTATTTAATTGAAACGAAGGCTGGTCCTCTTCAGTTTACAGAAAGCAATATTGATCGCTATGAAAGAATTCTAGAAATCAATCATAGTACTGCTGATGACTATATTTCTATTTATTTTGAGGAAGACACAACAAACACTTTAAAGACCTATGAAAATTGGTGGACAGATTTACAAAAAATTGTTGCAGATATCCTATTAACGGAAGGAGAGGATGCATAATGAGAAACTATAAGAAATTCTTCTTACTATGTAGTGTTGGATTACTTGCACTATCCGTTGCTTCTTGTGACAAAAAGGAAAAAAGAAATACCTCTGTACCTCTTTCTGATTTAGATACCTCTACTGTTATCGCTTCTAGTAAAGATCATGAAGTAAATAATGGATTATTCTATACAAGATTACGTACAAAGGGCTATAATACTGTATTAAATGAAATTAGAAAATCCTTATTTGAAGAGGAATACGCATTTGTTACTTCTCAAATAAACTTAAACGATTCTACTGTAAATGATTATGAGCAAGAATTATTTGATTCTTATGCAAATGACATATTTGGTACTTCTTCTATCTCATCCATTGAAGATTTATCTGAAAAGGATCGTGACATTGCTATACAAAAATTTATTGATTCCTCTATGAACAAAGGAATTACTGTCACTAAGGAAAACTGCTTAAGCTATTCATTTGAAAATGAAAAGATAAAATTTTCTTATATCCCTCAAGATATTATCAATGAAAAGCTGATAACAATTGCTCTGAATAAGGGCACAAAGGACGCCTTAGAAAAAATCGTAGATGAAGAAAAAATTCAAGATGATGATGACAAAACTGTCAACAATTCCAATTATATTTCTGAGTCTAACTTATCTAATTATTATGATTCTCATCAAAAAACATATGGTACATATCGCGCTATTATCATTCAGTTTAACAACCTAAATGAAGCAAGAAATGTTATCTCTACTGTTGAAGCAAGAATGGGTCGTACATTAATGGATAGTGATGCAGATAGCTTTGCATTAGAATTCTACGTAAACCTATATAATACCTATTACAATTACAGACCTGCTTTAAGCATATCTGATCCATTTGGAAATTCAAACGATTCTTCTAAAACTGTATTCACTGTAAATAAAAATAAGAATGAGCTTTCTGAAATGTCAACTGGAATATCTGGACTTGTCACAGAAACACTTGAGGAAGATGGCCAATATATTAAACAGCCATTTAATCAGAATAGCAAATATGTAATGATTTATAGAGGAGCAACAGAATTTGAATTAAATAAAACGTACAATATTACTCCATATAATGAGCAAATTGAATGGAATGATTTAAAAGAGCATGAAGTAGCCTATAATGATATTAGAGCTGAAGTAAGAGATGAATTGATTGATAACAAAATTGCTTCCTATACTTCTACTGTAATTGAAAAAAGAGTTAAGAATGCAGATATTGAAATCTATGATCCTTACTTTGAAAATCAGTTCAAATCAGCTTATTCTGATGAATATGAGTATATTGCACCAAATCAGTTTAATAATGATTTAATATTCAAATTAACTACAAACTCTAAAACAAAAGAGTATTCTGTAAATGAATTTTATACAGCGCAGAGTAAATTAAGTGGGATTGATATTATCGTTGAACAGCTTAAGCTAGATTATGTATATGATTTAAAGGACAAGTTCCTGGATTCAGATCAATTAAATGATTTAGAGGATTCTTTAAACAATGCCATTACTTCTTTTAACAAAAATGAAAACACTGCATATCCTTCTGCAATGGGCTTAGAAACCTTCTTACTTGCAAACTTTGGATATACAACAAAAGAGGATGCATTAAAATATAACAAGATTGCCTCCAGTGCTTTGACAGAGTATTTAAACCAAAAGGTATTTGATGAATGGGCAGTAAAGAATAGTGATGGAACTTACCCTGATACCCATGATATTGATTATGAGAAGCTAAATATTTTGGATAATCTTTTAGCCGCTGGAAATGCGAACTATTCAAATCTTTTTTCTATCAATATTGATCACATTCTGATTTTTATTGATGATGATGGAGATGGAAGTCCAGATGATCCAGAGGATTTCCTAAAGAATTTCTCTGACAGACAAAAACAAGACTTTAATGATGCTTTATTAGAGCTTGCAAATGCAATTTATGAGGAAGCAAATTGTGATGAATTAACAAGATCTAATTCAATTCTAGAAATTCTTCAATATATAGTTGGTGCATATAACCGCAATGAACGCCTGTTCTCTGATAAAACAAAGACTTGGGAAGATTACAAAAAATATAATTTCCTTTTAACAGCTGAATCTCTTTCCTCAAATGGTGATACTACTCAAAGTAATGTATCTACCTATGTTGAAGAATTTGGTACTTATATTAAGGACCTTTATAAAAAGGCCGTAGAAAATGATTTAAAGATTGAGGATAAGAAATCTAAGTTCTACTTTATTGAAAGCCTTGAAAAAGCCCCTGAAAATATTGAAGATTTATGTGCAACTCAATTTGGATATCATATGATTGTTGTAAATAGTTATAGTAAACCTTCTACAACGAAGAGTACTTCTTCTTCTGATCAATATGGATATTATAAAAATATTGAAATACTAATCAATGAGTTGGATAAGGATACAACAGATGATAATATCTATGTTATTGTTCCTGATGCTTATAATGAAGAAGAAAACAAGGCTACAATGAATCAATTTTTCACCTACTATGTACAAAAACAAACTGGAGTTACCTCTTCTCTTGATTCAACACTTCGTGATGTTTTAAGCTCAATGTTTGATTCTTCTATTACAAGATATACTTCTACTGGATTCCAAAACTATCTATTATTTAAAGAATTAAATATCAGTGTAGCTAATTCCAATTCAATTCTTGCACAACAGCTTGCAAATTATGAGGGTTACCTAAAGAGAACATCTCAGGAATACAAGACAGATGATGAATTTGAAGAATGGTATGACGGAACTCTAAACTGGTCTAGACCTTACGAAAAATAAGAAAAAAAATAAAGGTGCTCTAAATTTTGAAGTATGTGATAAAAAAACAAGCTATAAGAAATAGAGTATGTATCTATAAACAGCTAAGTATGATGTAGAAAACGACCTGAAAAATCAGGTCGTTTTTAAGTGGTTAAAAACAAATGAAATAACAGTTAATTATTTATTATATTTGCCTCTAGGTTTACCAGGTAAAGCATTAGAAATTTTATCAGAAGAGCCTCTTATTATGGCATCATGATTTAATACATAAAGAATGCGATTCCTAGTTCTAGGGAAATTATAAAAGCCATAAGCATTAGCGAATAATTGTTTAATAACAAGATTTCTACGTTCAATATAGCCATTGTGAATTCTATGACCATTATAAGTGGAGAAGGAATTCACAATTTCTTTTTTCCATTTTTTCAACAAATGAACAAAAGGAATATATTCATAAATTTTTGAAACTGAAAATTCTTGAATTAAATCAGTAAGCCTGTCTTCAGCGTCTAGAATAGAGGCTGAAGAATTAAAAGATCTGTAAGCTTCTTTTAAATCATAAGCGAGTTGAAATTCAGGGTCAATGGAGAGTATGGTAGAACGGATTTGGTATTTACTCATTACCTCACCTGTAACCTTATTTATACAATAGTATTCTTTGAGTTTAAGAAAGTCTTTATAAAGAACAAAGTTATACTTTTTAAGAAGCCAATACAGGCTAGAACGTTCCTTTTTCAAATACTCATATTTTTTTAGAAAAGAGATTCTAATTTTATTAAAATAAAACATTAAGTTCTTTATCACATGAAAAGAATCAGCACAATTACAATTAGGGAAAGCAGTTTTAGCCACATCTTTATAGGTATCCCAAAGGTCAATAGAGACATATTTGACTTTTAAGCGTTCACTTATAGAGTATTTGGCAGTAAAATCAAATAAGTCCCATTATAATGGTGTTTAACAAGTCTTTTCGTATAGACTTCATCAATACAAATTACAGGAGTTAACTTACCTAATCCAAAGGATATTCTATTATCAAAAACAGATTGAACATAGGACGGGGAGGTAGATGTAAGCTTCGCAGCTTTAGAGTAAGTCATAGTAGGGTTTAAGCGTTCAAATGGACACAATAAACTAAAATTAGAATTAAAGCAGCCTAAATTCAATGTAAAAAGTAGCCTTGGCTTTATAAAAAGTCGAGGCTACTTCTGTGTTTAATATTTGCTTCTAAAAATTTTCTTCAAATTCTTTCAGTTTAGCGATTTCTTCCAAAATTACAGATGATCTTACTGTACCTTCTACGTGAGCGACGTCATCCATACCTATTGTTTGTTCTTCGCCTTTTTCTAAAGAATCTTTAATTGCGCTCATTTTTAATTTTTCACAAAATTCTTTAATGTCAGCGCCGTTAAACCCTTCAGTAATTTTTGCTAAATAATCATAATCGAGATCGTCGGCAACAGGCAACTTCCTTAATTGAATCTCAAACAATTTCTTCCGCGCGATAAAATCAGGTAACGGAACATAAATTTTTTCATCAAATCTTCCCGGACGCAAAAAGGCGCTATCTATCATCCAAGGTTTGTTAGTAGCGGCAATGACTACAATAGTTGAATTTGTTTTACTTGACCCAACACCTTGCATTTCTGCCAATATTTGCGGGACAAGGTCATTATTTCCATTCTCGCTGTTATCTGTTCTTTTTGCGCCTATTGCCTCAAATTCATCAAAGAAAATGATTGCTTTCCTTTCTTTCCTTGCATTAGCGAATATTTGCTTAACCTTTTGTTCTGATTCGCCATACCATTTTGATTTAATATCAGAACACTTTATAGAGAAAAATTTAGCATCGATTTCATTTGAACAAGCCTCTGCGAACATAGTTTTACCTGTTCCGGGTAGCCCATACAATAAAATGCCGCCGCCAGCTTTTTTTCTGAACTTTTCAAATATTTCGGGGTTTTCAAACGGAAGTATTACTTTATCTCTAAACGCTTCCTTTACCGTTTCTAAGCCGGCAATATCGGTAAATGTGATATTACTTTTATATGTAGCTGTTTTCTTTTTTTGTTGCGTTTTTTCCGTAGTTCTTAAAGCGTTGACATTTTTGTCCTCTATTTCCTCGTCATTTTCACTGACTATCAAATCAATTAAATCTGCTTTGTTTAATGTAGAATAGCCTTTGATTCCATTATCCCTACAATACTCCTTTAACTCACTAACACTAAACATTGCTAAACTGTCAGGATCATCAATATAATCTGAAACACTGCCATCAACTCCTTCTTCACAAGAACGTGGCGAAATGTAAGTTCCACCGCCAAACCCAAACGATGCTTCTTCAACTATATACTTAATTAAATGAGCTAAGAGTATTATTAAAATAGCCGCTATCAAACCACCAAGAACGATCACTACTGGAACCCAGTTAGTTGTTATTGCAGAGAATATACCACTACCAACAGGCCCAGCCAGAATGATGAATAATATCCACCAATAATCGCTCAGAATATCTCCGATATCATCTAACTCTAAATCATTTACTACCATTACAATTATATAGATAATTGCGGCTATGCTGGCAATAACAATGGTTATAATAAACCAAATTTTATATGTATCCCAAAAGGACGAGAATTCAGCAGCCCAACTTTTATACTGTATTTTTGTGATTTCTCCTTCAACATCAAAATAACATCTTTCAAATGATTCTTCGCCATGCTTTATTTCTATACTATAACTCTTTTTGTCATCTTGTATGATAAGCGAATCACCATTATACAAATCAAAATAAACGCTTACAGAATTGATATTATATATAGAATTGTTTTTGAATGTAGTAGTCCAATTTATACGAGTTGTATTTTCCGAAGCATTATATTGACAAGTATATTTGAAATCAGAACCTGTTGATAAATACGCTTCTTTTTCCGTTGATTGACAACCGGTTAAGGTAAATAGCACTAACACGAATAGCAAACTGAAGAATATAAACCGTTTAATTTTGCTCATTATCATACACCTCGCTTGTCGGTTCGTTGCTGTTTTTGCCTATCACATTTTCAAGTTTAATATCATGGGCCGCATGAGCAACTATTGTTTTTTTACAATTATCATCACCATAGAAATTACCATTTACTTTGACGGAACCATATTCTGACTTCGCATTAACATTCACTAATGTTGTATTAAAATATTTTAACCTGATAATTCCATATTCGGATTGTAAATGTAGATATGTAAAATCAAATAACGATAGTTTTATATCATGTGCAGATTGAACTTGCAGATTGCTTATTGTAGACTTGATAATATTGAGTGCGCCATATTGACTAATAATCTTACAAATTTTCAAGTTGGACTTTTTAATTTTAATATCGTGTGGAGCATATATCTGAATAGAATTCGTCGCTATTTCTTCGCACTTGATTGAACCATAATTAGATTGCAATACGATTTCCTCTAACGGAAAGTTGGGTATAATGAGTGTAATGTTTCCGTGTCCCGACGAAGCATACAATCTACCATCGTTTATAGAAAACTCCGCAGAACACTTAAACGATATTCCTCGCTTTATGATTATTGTATGTGCTGCTTCTAAATGGATTGAAGTAAATCCAGTATTGATATTCTTTTCCATAGATGACTCCCAATCTATATATGATATATTATAGCAAATAAATCGACAAAAATCAACACAACAAAACACAACTAAATAATTACTTTATACATATTGTGAGATTGGCGCATAAGCTTGTATTAAAAAAATCAAATGTACCATTGCGTCAAAATCTTTTTTCAAGTCCCATAAACGGGACACGAAAGTATTGCAACGAACAAAAGTTTGTGATATAATGCACACTACCACAACCTACATTGTGGTAGTGTACCCTTATAGGGTAGGAGTTCTGCGGTGGGCGTAAAGAGTTCGTCCACAGGAAGGCAGAAGGTTTTGGGCGAACAGTCCGCCCGTGCCTTAGCTTACGGATAAAGCGTAGGTTTTTTAGTTGTACGCAAAATTCGTTAGCCGTGATAGGCTTTTATTGGCGTACAGTTTTGTATGACAATGAGTGCAACCGGAGTTATCCGAGATCTCTTTGAGAGTGCGAAAGTCGGATAGTGTTGATGGTCTATTTTGTGTTACAAATTTTTCGGTTAAGGAGTATCTTTTGAACTAAACCATTACTTACAATCTCATAGAATGGCTAACCACCATAGAGCAATAGGATTTTTTTCTAAAAAGTATTTACAACAATCCTTACATTGAAATTTTCTTCTATGAAGTTTTAAAATGGTTTTATGATTTACAAAAATGGAATAGTTCAATTTAGAAGTAACAGAAGAGACAATTTTAATGTGATTAGAATTACAATTAGGACAAACAGGTGTAGAAAGATTGAGATAGATATTTAGGATTGTTTCATCCTCATTTGTGATAGTTTCAAAAGATTTATCAATATTAATATTTAGATGTGTTAATTTAAAAAGTTTTAGTGTATAATCATTCATGGAATCCTCCTTTTCATTATGTTTTTAACCAATACAACAATATCATAAGAGAGGATTCTACTTAAATAAGAAACCAGGGGATGTGGGACAACAGATTTTTCCCACACTCTTTTTCTTTTTTAGATAAATAGCAAAGGGGAACACATTTCCCCTTATACCCTTTTGTTAACATACTCTATATTTTATAGTTGATACTTACATACTCGTTTAATTAGATTACTAAAATAAAAAGCTTGTTTTATTGACAAGCTTTTTTTATGCTATTTTTTCATTCGATTTAAGAAAGACCTTTACTGAAGAATAAAGAGGATAGAATATGATTCCTGATAAAATGCAGGTTAATACAGAGGTTACTGAAGCACTTACAATTCCACTCATAGAATAAATATAGGCTTGTTCAAAGGTAGCATATTTTGCTTCCATCCAATAATATAGGAGTGCCTTTATATAGATTTCGCCAAACAAATTAAAGATGACTGCAAAGGAAGTTGCAATCATAGCTACTTTTGCCAAATCATTCAACTTCTTATCAAAAATTACAATACAGATATACATTAGAACAATAATGCCCAACAATAAGGGAACTGTATAATGAATTTCTATATGCTTTCCAAAGAAATCAAAACCTCCTATCCCAGAAAATATTCCACTCACAATTAATCCCGTAAAGAAAACGCCTAATAAAATGAAGCTCCACACCTTTATATTCTTATTCTTTTTCACAAAAAACTGAAATACAAAGCCTGCAATAAGTCCCATTCCCAACTTCAAAATAATTGTTCTAAGCACACCAGCTGTAAAACCGCCATAGTAATACAAATCAAATAATCCCATCCCTATGGATCCTGATAATCCACCAACAATTCCACCACATAGAAGAGCAGACATTATACAAATGAAATTACCTAGATGTACAAAGCCTACTGGCAAGGGGATTCGGATATTTACACCAACAAAGCATAAAGCAGAAAAGATAGCAGTTAAAACCATATGATATAATGTCTTTTGATTTTTTCTCATATGCCTTATAACCTACATTTTATACAATGCCAAGCCCATCTTATGCTTATCATAATCAATGTCAATAACATAAACATGAATTTCATCTCCAACATTTAAGATGTCTGAAGGATGATTAATTTTTTGAGTTGACATTTTAGAAATATGAAGTAAGCCATCATATTTCACTCCACAATCAACAAAAGCACCAAAGTCAACCACATTTCTTACTATACCATCTAGTTCATCACCAATTTTAACATCCTCAAAATGCATAATATCGCTTCTTAGCTTTAGTCCTGGATAACTATCACGAATATCTCTCAAAGGAGCTACAAATGCCCCTAAAATGTCATTTAAGGTATATTTATCAATGTCATATTTTTGTTGGAGTTCTTCTTTGTCCAGTTGAGAAACAGCAACCTTCATTTCTTCACTGCCAATATCCTTAGAGGATAAGCCCATCTCCTTTAAGAGAGCCTCTGCCTTTTTATAGCTCTCTGGATGAATAGGTGTCATATCTAAAGGATTAGAGCCACCTAAAATTCTTAAAAATCCAACACATTGTTCATACGTCTTTGGTCCAAGCTTAGCAACTTTTTTCAATTCCTCTCTGCTTAGAAATTGATTGTTGGCTTCCCTATAATCAATAATATTCTTAGCTACACTCTTAGATAATCCTGAAACATAGCCAAGTAAAGATGGAGAACAGGTATTTAAGTTTACACCAACCTTGTTTACTGCATCAACAACAACGTCCTCTAAAGATTTATTTAGCTTATTTTGTGCGATATCATGCTGATATTGTCCCACCCCAATTGAACGTGGCTCTATTTTCACTAGCTCTGCTAGAGGGTCTTGAATTCTTCTGGCAATTGAAATTGCAGAACGCTGTTCCACAGACAAATCTGGAAATTCCTCCATAGCAAGAGGAGAAGCAGAATATACTGATGCCCCAGCTTCACTTACAACAACATACTTTGCAGATAAATGATTCTCTTTGATAACCTCAGCAATAAAGCTTTCTGTTTCTCTACTTGCTGTTCCATTTCCTATCGCAATAATTTCAACCTTATATTTTGTAAGTAAATCTACTAGGGTTCTCTTTGATTTTTCTAAGGCTCTAGGATCAATCATAGCACCCTTAGTACGCTCATTTGGATAAATTACACCTATTTCAAGTACCTTTGAATTTGGAGAAATTACAGCTAATTTACATCCTGTACGAAAGGCCGGATCAACTCCTAATACGACACGTCCCTTCATTGGAGCCTGTAATAAAAGATGCTGTAAATTTAAAGAAAATATATGAATGGCTTGTTCCTCTGCCTTCTCAGTTAAAATAACACGAATTTCTCTTTGGATGGACGGAGCAATCAAACGCTTATAGGCATCCTGAATAGAATCAAGTAGCTCCTCATTAAATATTGACATTACATTATGCGTTACATGATATCGGATATGCTCTACATCTCTCTCTGGCTGTAATCCAATTGTAACTGTTATTACCTCTTCATTTTCTGCTCGATTCATAGCCAAAACACGATGAGCTTTTATAAAGACTAGCTTCTCTGTTGTCTCATAATAATTCTTATATTTTTCCTCAGCATCTAAATCATTATTTTTCTTCTTACTGCTAATTGTACCATATTTTAAAGCAGCTTCTCTGATATGCTTTCGATATTCCGCATTATCAGAAATTTTTTCTGCAACAATGTATTTTGCCTGAAGAATAGCCTCCTCTACGGTAGGAACCTTCTCTGTAATATACTGACTTGCCAAAGAAATCTTATCTCCTGTCCGAGGCAAGGATAGCATTAAATCAGCTAAAGGTTCCAAGCCCAAAGCAATCGCTGTTGTCGCCTTCGTTTTCTTTTTTTCCTTATAGGGACGATACAGATCCTCCACTTCTATTAATTTTGAGGCAGATAGGATTTGTTCCTTTAAGTCATCTGTCAAAAGACCTTTTTCATCAATTAGACGAAGAACGTCATCCTTACGCTTCTTTAAAGATAAACCATATTGATACTGATCATCAATAATACGAATTTGTTCCTCGTCTAAGCCTCCTGTAACCTCTTTACGATATCTTGCAATAAATGCAACAGTATGGTCATTTTCTAAAAGCTCTAAAACAGCCTGAACCTGTTCAACCTTTACTCCTAATTCCTTTGAGATAGCTAATATAATATCTTCATTCATATAAATAATCCTCCTTCAAAAAAGAAAGCCTCCATTTGGAAGGCTATCTTGCATCTTTTAAACTCTCTATATAGTTAATAGCATAGCGGATAGAAGAATTTAAAACATCTGTCCAAGATTTTGTAGAAATAATATGACTTTCATCTCCATATTCAACCTTTTGCTGATAGGCTTGATTTTTCATATAGATGAACGCTGGCTCATAATTTAGCATATCATCACTATAAAATGCACCAAAGGTAGAATCATTTAAAATTCCCACATTCGTTGCACTATCCACAGCGACATCAACAATATATAGCTCCATATTGATTCCTGCTGATTTTGCCTGATCCACATGATATTGAAGCTGAGCAATACGTGTGATTAATTCAACATAATCCTTATTATAATAATCCTCATCCTTTTCATCTGCATAAAAGGCTTTTCCATCATAAACAAAAATAAAGACTTCTTCTTCTAAATCTCCCTTATCTATATGTCTTACAATGGTCTGATAATTTTCCTTATTAAAGGAAACCTTATGATCATCATCAATGCTAACCTCTTCATTGAAATAAATCTTATCTGAAACGTATGTGTCATCCTTCTTATTTCCATAATATAGACCTAAGCCAACACCTAGCCCTATACCAATAACAAGTAAAACAGAACAGATGATGATAATCCATTTTTTACTGTTTCTACTTTCCTTTTTTTGATCTCTTGTCTTTGCACGAGACACCTTTCTAACTGATCTAGCCAAGGGTAATACCTCCTAAAGTAAACATCTAATATATTATAAAATATATTAAGGAAAAATTCAAGGAAAAACACTAATTTTTAATGATTAACTTCTATTTTTCAGACATAATAAAAATGAAAAAGAAAATGACACCTCAAATTTGAAGTGTCATATCTGAATTTATGCTAAAGTGATACTGTTTGCAATGTTAATATAATCATCAATGCTCAACTGGTTGGAGAATATTGTAATTTCATATTTTCCATTATAAAACTTCATTGTGTTCTCATTTATGAAGCCTAAGCCACATTCTAAAAATTCAATACTTTGATAGGTATCTATGGCTACAACCTCATCAGATACTTCAACAGGAGATACAATAATGGTATACGCACTTTCTCCACTATAACACAGAATGGTTGTGTTATCCTTTTTACTGGATGCTGCTAAGCTACTACCTTCTACTACATAGCCAGCTGTTAAAGTTAAAGAGGTTTCCTCCTCGCCTGGTTTTTCTTCCTGAGCTCCTAAATATTTTTTCTCATTAAAGTTATCCTTGCCTAAATTACTATTAGGAGTAAATGTATCAAAATCTACAACAATGCATTCCTCATTTTTTTCATTCAAAAACACTGTTTTTTTAGGCTTAAAGCTTGCATCACAGGTATATTTCATTTTATTTAGCTTCTGATTTGTCTTATGTGTGATTTTACACTCAATAATAAAATCAGTTCCTTCCATACTCCCCGTAGCCTCTTTATCAGCCTTAATATCCTTATTAATAGCCTCTAATAAATAAGCATGAGAGCTGTTCAAAGGCCAGTTACTATCAAAACGAAACTCTTTATTTAAGGAAGGTGTAATGACATAGACTCCTGTATCATTTTTAATAATCAGCTGTTCATTATCTCCTTTAAAACATACCTTATAATAGGAAGGAGATAAAAAGTCTACATCTACATTGACACTAACGTTTTTGTCTGGACGCTGAATCGTCATTTTAGAGGTTAAGCTATAAGAGCTTAAACCAGATAGATAGTTGGTAACTCTCGTAACCTCATCTACATTATCCTTGTTTTTACATCCCACTAATACCAATAAACTTAATAAAATTAAACCAAATAATTTTTTCATTTTTCCACCCATCTTCTATAATCAATAAACAATATGCTTTAAACAAAAGAACTATGCATAAAGTCCTATGATTTCGTTAAAACTATGAATAAAGGAGGAACCAAAATGTCTATAATACAAAAAATAGCCCTTGTATTCACCATCCTTGGTGGTATCACATGGGCCATAGTAGGAATATTTAATTTTAATATTGTTACTTGGTTATTTCAAGAAGGCTCTGTTATGACAAGAATCGTATATATCTTCATTGGTATATGTGCCTTATTTAATATTATTGCCTTATTTTTACCAAATCGTCATCGGTTCATGGAAGAATAGCAACAGCCACGCTATAATTATCGGTATGAGTTAAACTAATTTTAAGCTCTGTAAGCTGATCATGTATTAAAGCATAAGGAGCTCCGTTTTCCTCATTTAAGATAGTGATAGCCTGGAAATCAAGACCTGCTTGAAAGCATTTGAAGATAGCCTCCTTGCAGGCAAAACGAGAGGATAGATATTCTATCCTTCTTTTTTTATTTGTTATAGATACATAGTACGTAAGCTCTTTATTCGTTAATATTCTATGAATGAATCGCTCATCTCTAAATTCCATGTCCTTATGTTCAACCAAGTCTATTCCAACACGCATACTAAGATTCCCTTCTTGCCTTAAAATCTAAGGCAATTTCTTTTATTTTACGAAAACGATGGTTTAACCCGGATTTCGTAATTTGCTCATTATATTGTAAATTGATAATATCTACAAGTTCATTTAAAGAGGCCTCTTCATTCTCTTTTCTTACCTTCATAACAAGTAAAAGCTTTTGGTCTAATCTTTCAAGTGGATAATTATATTCTAAGTAAAGAATGTATTTCATCTGTTCAACAGAACTACGATTTGTTTTTTGCTGATTGGCTACATCTGTATTCATAGTCCTATTCACATTTGCTGAAATTTCTCGCTTGATTATGGCATTTTCAAATTCATTCATAATGACATTCGCACCAATTCTTCTTAAGAATTCTACAATTCGATCCTTCTCCTTTATATATACAAGAAGGTGATTTCTTCTCTTTGCAATTCTTGCATTTAAATGATATGTATTCATCATTCGCTGAATAAATAACGCCTCTACCTCTTTATCCATAGAAATTTCCAAATGGTAATTTGAGGTTTTAGGGTCATTTACACTTCCCTTAGCCAAAAAAGCTCCTCTTAAATAAGCAATAGAAAGCTTAGGTTCCTCTAAAATTTCATCTTTACGTAAGGAAACAGGCTCCAATAAATGAAGATCCTCAATGATTGTTTCAGCATTTGCCTCAATAATACAGCTATATATTGTTTTTCTTTGTAGCTTCTGTTGAGCCTTAGATACAATTTCAAAGCTTGTATTTGAATATAAGCTTTTTAAAATACTCACATAATAGCGTATAATATGTAAATTTGAACTTGAAAAGACCAATCGAAGAGGATTTAGATGGATTTCTCCAACCAGTCTTAGCCAAGCCTCTAGCTCCACAAGATGCAAGGATGAATCCATATTCAATTTTAATATATCTTCCTTGACATCAAATGAAAAACTCATATTTCTACTCCACCAGTATTGTTAAAATATCATTTAATTGACGTATTGTATAGGTTGGTTCTGCCTCAATAATCTTATCCTTTCGATCAGAATATAAAACACCTATGGTATCAATATTTGCATTCTTTCCTGCTTCTATATCTCCAACACCATCACCAACATATAATGCTTTTTTGCTGTGGAGTATCTCCATTGCTTTAAGAATTCCTTCAGGGTCTGGTTTTGGAATTGCAACATCCTCTTCTCCTATTACAACACGTACATAATCAAGCATACCAAACAAATCTAAGCCATGCTCTACCAAATCTGTTTTTTTAGAAGAAACAACTCCAACCTTATATCCTTTTCTTGCTAAGGTTTTAATCAAGCTTTTAGCTCCAGGAAAGGCAGTGACCAGCTCATCATGAACTGAAACATTATACTCTCTATAATATTGGACCATTGCCTCTATTTCCTCTTCATTATTACTATATTTAGAAAAGGTTTGACGCAAGGATGGTCCAAAAAATGAATCCAGTTCCTCATCCGAAAGCGTATGCTCAGGCATAAAATGCTCAAAGGTATGAATGAAGCTTCGATTAATTAAATCTCTTGTGTTTAAAAGTGTACCATCTAAATCAAATAATATGGTATCATAACGGTTTTCTTTTATATTCAACATAACCTCTTGATAATTGGTTCTTGGACCAATAAATCGCTTTGCAATTAAAAATGCGATTCCACAAACAATAAAAATTATGCTAATTAAAATGGACATTGGAACTGGTCCAGCCATTAAAATTTCACCTGCACCACTTTGACTTCTTAAAATTTCTGTTGGAATTCGCACAATCCCATACCAAACAAGATAAAGTCCTATTAAATCACCATTTTGTAATTTTTTAAACTTTCTTCTAAGAATCAGCATTAAAATTAATCCAACTAAATTTAAAAAGCTTTCATATAAAAATGTTGGATGACGTAAATACATCAAATCAGTAGATGGAGTAGGCGGATTGGTTGTAAAGCACATATTTTCCCCTAAAATAGGAATATTATAAATAAATTGAGCTAAACCTTTATTTTGAACTACTGGTCCATATAATTCATGATTACAGAAGTTTCCCCAGCGACCACAGATTTGTCCAATCAAAAATCCAGGAGCCACAACATCTAAAATACGATAAAAAGAGAATTTACGTACTCGGCAGTAAAGATATATCGTCAGCAATGCTGCAAGAACGCCTCCTTGAATCGCGAGTCCTCCATCCCATATCGCAAAAACATCTGTAAAAGAATGGATTTTATCCATATTGAAAAGATCCCACCATAAACGAGCTCCTAATATAGCACAGGGCAAAACAATCACAACACCTGTATAAATATAGTCACTTGGGATTCCGATTTTTTTACCCTCACGAACTCCTGCAATAACTGCCAGTACCACTCCAACTAAAATACATACTGCATACCAGCGAATTTCTAATCCAAATATATAAAAGGACGGATTTATAAAATTAATCATCTTTTTTCCCTCCCTTTGAAGCTTTTTCATCAACCTTACGAACAAAATCCATTGCTGCATAATGCCCTAACAGCTTTAGTTTTTCATTCATTGCCGCGGATTCTACAAGCAAAGATACTGTTCTTCCTGGTAATACTGGAATCGTAATTTTAGTGATTTCTGTATTAAAATACTTGATTTTTTCTTCATCCAAGCCTAAACGATCATAATACTTATCCTCATCCCATGCCTCTAATTCAACGACAAGACGAAGATTCTTTCTTTCACGATAGGCACCTGCTCCAAACATTGTAACAACATCAACAATTCCTATTCCTCTAATTTCCATATAACGCTTAAGTATTTCTGGAGCACGCCCAATTAGATTACCTGGTTCTTTTTCAAGAATTTCAACCAAATCATCAGCAATCAGCTGATGTCCTCTTTTAATTAAATCTAAGGAGGTTTCTGATTTACCTATGCCACTTTTTCCAATAATCAAGGTTCCCATCCCATTGATATCCAAAAATGTGCCATGAATTGAAATGGTTTCTGCAAGATGATCCTGAAGATAATTGAAAAGCTTTGAAGAGGTTGGAGTTGTACGTAAATTGCTTTTCAATACACAAATCCCATACTCATCACCAAGCCTCTTAAAAATCTCTGGCACAGCCACCTTTACACTAAAGACAATACAGGGTGGTTGAAACTCAAAAATTTTCCTTACATTTTCTTCAATAATTTTAGGATCCTGCTTGCTTAAGAAGGTTGCATCCTTTGAACCAACAAGTACTACACGCTTTGGATCAAAATAATCAAAAAAGCCTGTAAACTCTAGTCCTGGTCTTGCAATCATTTCTTCTACACAATGCCTTGACAATCCTTTGCTTCCACTTATTAATTCAAGCTTATTATCCATCATAAGTTGCTCAATTGTTATAAAGTCCATAATTTTCTCCTAAATTCCAAAATATACTTTTCTTGTGTAAATCATATCCACGACAGAGGCTGTAATCAGTAATAGGGTCGCCATTAAAAATGATTTATCTAGGCTAATACAAATGTGAAAATATAAATTATCTATAAAAGCAAAGACAATAATTACTACGATATAAATCAATCCCATAAAAAACAAAGGATGCTGATTTGTCATTTTATTTGAAGCATAATTCATACTTCTTAAAGCTATAAACAAAACAAACGAAGTTAGTGGAACAATCCTAATAAATTGCTCAGAGGCTATTGGGTTCAGCAAAGAATGTGTAAACCCAAATACTATACATACTGAAGCTGTACACAATATGTAAGAAAAAATAACAATTATAAATAGCTTTAAGAATATGACAAAGCCATAACCCTTTCTGAAATTTGATTCGTCTAAAGCATAATCCATATTTTTTATGAAATTCTCTATATCCTCATAATTTCCATAAGGATTCATTGCTTTTAATTTCTCTAGTTCTTCCTTCGCATTTTCTATCTTTTGCTTTAATTGATTTCTTTTCTCCGCTTTCATATTGTTCCACACCTCCTTTACTTCTTAAGAATCCCTATTATTATATAATAATAATGTGATTTTAGCAATAAAAATACTTTTCTATGAAACAAAAAGAAATAAGAAACCTGAGAAAGATTTCTTATTTCAATAAAGGACGCAGATACTTTGCAGTATAGGAGTTATCCTGTTGAATCAGTTCTTCAGGAGTTCCCTCAAACAAGACAGTTCCACCACGATTCCCACCCTCAGGTCCTAAGTCGATAATATAATCTGCCAATTTGATAACGTCTAAATTATGCTCAATAATAATCACCGTGGCACCAGCATCAGCAATTCTAGAAATTACAGACATTAATCGCTTTATATCATCTACATGAAGTCCTGTTGTGGGTTCATCTAAAATATATAAAGACTTAGAAGAAATTTTTGAATGTAGCTCATAAGCTAGCTTCACACGTTGTGCCTCTCCGCCTGACAGCGTTGTTGAAGATTGTCCTAGTTTAATGTAGCCTAAGCCAACATCATAAATGGTTTGAAGCTTTGATTTAATTTTAGGAAAGGCATCAAAAAATTCCACAGCGTCCTCTACTGTCATATCCAGCACATCTGCAATACTTTTCCCTTTAAATCTCACGTCTAAGGTTTCCTGCTGGTAACGTGTTCCATGACATACCTCACATGGTACAAATACATCAGGTAAAAAGTGCATAGATATCCTCTTTACTCCATCTCCAGAACATGCCTCACAGCGTCCACCACGAACATTAAAGGAGAATCTGGATTTATCGTATCCCTTTATTTTAGCATCCGTGGTTTGACTAAACAGCTCACGGATATCATCAAATACACCTGTATAGGTTGCTGGATTACTTCTAGGTGTACGTCCAATAGGCTGTTGAGAAATGTGAACGATTCGATCAATATAGTCTAATCCTTCAATTCGCCTTACTGCACCAGGAGAAACCTTTTTTGCAGAGTAAAGTCTAACATAAGCATTTTTATACAATACCTCATTCACTAAGGTCGATTTACCTGAACCTGATACTCCAGTAACACAAGTAACAACGCCTAAAGGGAATTTAACACTTATATTTTTCAGGTTATTTTCAGAGGCTCCTATAACCTTAATGAATTTGGACCCCTTTCTTCTATGCTCTGGGATCTCAATTGACATTCTTCCAGATAGATAAGCCCCTGTTATACTATTTGGATGGTCCATAACTTCCTGTGGTGTTCCATAGGCAACAACCTCTCCACCATGAATTCCAGCCTTTGGCCCTATATCAACCAAATAATCACAAGCCTTCATCGTCTCATCATCATGCTCAACAACAACCAAGGTGTTTCCTAAATCTCTCATTTCCTTTAATGTTTGAATTAAACGGGCATTATCTCTTTGATGAAGTCCAATAGATGGCTCATCTAAAACATACAAAACACCAGTCAATCTAGAACCAATTTGAGTTGCTAGACGAATTCTTTGAGCTTCTCCTCCTGATAAGGTTTCTGCACTACGGCTTAAGGTCAAATACTCTAAGCCAACATTTTTCAAAAAAGAAAGTCGGTCGCAGATTTCCTTTATGGCTAGTTTAGAAATCACCTGCTTTTCTTCACTTAATTTCAAACTTTGAAACCATTCATAAAGTTCATCAATAGGCATTGAACAAACATCATAGATACTTTTTCCTTCAATAAAAATATTTAATATGCTGGAGTTCAATCTGGCACCCTTACACTTTTCACATTGATTTTCAATCATATATCCTTCAATCCAATCTCGAATCCAGTCGCTATTGGTTTCAATATATCGCCTTTGGAAATTAGAAATAATTCCTTCAAAATAATCCGTCTTATCATGATTCCTTCCACTGGAAGAACGAAGCTTAAAGCTGATTTTATCCTTAGAACCATATAAAATTGTTTTCTTTTCTTCCATAGAAAGATCCTTAAAAGGAATCTTCATATTTATCCCATAATATGCACAGGTTTGTTCTAATTCTGAATTAGATAAATTTTCTTTGTCCTGATTTCGATAAGGAATAATACACCCTTTGTCTAATGATTTTTCTTCATCTATAACCAAATCAGGAGATACAGTTAATTTTTTTCCTAATCCATTACAATCAGGACATGCTCCCAAAGGGTTGTTAAAGGAAAAGATTCTTGGCTCTAAGGTAGCCATAGAATATCCACATTCTGGACAAGCATGGACAGTAGAATAGAAGGTCGGTTGATCATTACAATAAACCTGAACATATCCCTTAGAAAATTTTACTGCAAGCTCTACTGCTTCTGCTACACGGCTACGAACACTATCCTTAAGGATTAGTCGTTCTACCACAATTTCTATGGTATGCTTCTTATTTTTTTCCAATTCCTGAGGCTGATCAAGCTCAATCATTTCTCCATCTACAATTGCGCGAACAAAGCCTTCCTGCAAATATTTAGAAAAAACAGCCTTATGTTCTCCTTTTTCACGAAAAACAACTGGAGAGGTGATATAAAGTCTTGAACCTTGAGGGTATTCTAAGACCTTATTTACAATCTGCTCATTTGAAAAGGAAGTAATCGGAATATGATGGGTAGGACAGTATGGTGTCCCAATTCTAGCAAAAAGCACACGCAAATAGTCATAAATTTCTGTAACCGTACCTACCGTAGAACGTGGATTATGACTAGCAGACTTTTGATCAATAGATATTGCCGGAGAAAGTCCTTCAATACTATCAACATCAGGCTTATCCATTGAGCCTATGAATTGTCTTGCATAGCTAGAAAGAGATTCCACAAATCTTCTTTGTCCTTCCTGATAAATTGTATCAAACGCCAAAGAGGATTTCCCTGAACCAGATAATCCTGTCATAACAATAAATTTATTTTTAGGAAGCTCAATAGAAATATTCTTTAAATTATTTTCTCTTGCCCCCTTAATACTTATGTAATCCATAAAACACCTCAATTATTCATTAATTTTTTCTAAAAATTCGCTTTCCTCCATAATATAAATCCCCAAGGCTTTTGCCTTGTCTAATTTACTACCTGGATTTGCTCCTAAGATTAAAATATCTGTTTTAGCACTTACAGAATCAGATAAACTTCCTCCAAAGCCTTCAATTTTCTTTTTTGCATCTGATCTTCCCATGGATTCAAGTGTTCCTGTAAGCACACATTTTTTATTTGTAAAATAATTCTCATGAATTTCAATAGACTGATAAAACATATTTAATCCAGACTCTCGTAGTCGTTGAATAAGAAGTTGATTTTCTTCATTTTTCATATATTCAACAACCTCAAAGGCAATTGCATCTCCAATATCATTAATGCTAGCTAGCTCCTCAAATTTTGCTTCCATTAGTCTATCCATCGTTTTAAAGTTTTTACATAATAGAGTGGATATTTTTGCCCCACAATGCCTAATACCCAAACCAAAAACAAGCTGATTCAAATTATTCTTTTTAGAGTTCTCAATAGCATCTAAAAGATGATCAATGCTCTTTTTGCCAAGACCAGGCAACAAGACTAATTCTTCATAGTGATTCTTTAACGTAAATATATCTGCAATATTTTTTAAAAATCCAGTTTCATACAGCTGAAGAACAAGCTTATCTCCTAAGGAGTCTATATTATAGGCTGGCTTAGAAGCAAAATGAATCATACGATTGACCTGTTTTTCACTACAATCTGGATTTAAGCAAAAATAATCTGCCTCTTTAGCCTTACGAACAAGCTTAGAATGACAGCACGGACACTCCTCTATCATTTGAAAAGGAATCAAATCCTCTCCTCTTTCCTCTGGCAAGGAGCGTACAACCTCAGGAATTATATCTCCAGCCTTACGAATTATCACCATATCATGAACATGAATATCCTTAGATAAAATATAGTCCTCATTATGAAGCGTTGCTTTTGATACCAAGGACCCCTGAACTTCAACTGGCTTTAAATTGGCCACAGGAGTGATAACACCGCTTCTTCCTACCTGATAGGTAATTCCTAAAAGCTTTGTTTTAACCTCTTCAGGTGGAAATTTATATGCAATAGCCCATTTTGGATATTTTACTGTTTCTCCAATAACTGAATAAAGGTTCTTCTCATTAACCTTTATAACAATTCCATCAATATCGTAGGGAAGTGTTGGTCTAGCTTCTGCCATAGCATTGATATATGCATAAACATCCTCTATCGTTGGACAGAGCTTATATAGTGGATTCACCTTGAACCCTAAATCTCTCATTGTTTCTAATGCCTTACTTTGTGTTTCACTTGTATCATCCAATAAGTAATATAAGAATGCATCTAAGTTACGCTTTGCTGCAATTTTGCTATCTAATTGTCGAATGGATCCTGCCGCAGCATTTCTACAATTTGCAAAAAGCTCTTCTTCATTTAAAGCTCGTTCCTCATTTAAAGTATGAAAGCTCTTCTTAGGCATAAAGATTTCTCCACGGACTTCAAGAGTTTCATGATTCTTAAGCATTAAAGGAACACTCTTAATCGTTTTTACATTACTTGTAATATTCTCTCCAATTTCTCCATTTCCACGAGTAGCAGCCAAAACTAATAAACCTTCCTCATAGCGCAAGGAAACAGATAGTCCATCAATCTTCAATTCACAACAATAGGTTGCATCTGGAGCTTCCTTCCTTATTCTACCATCAAAGTCAGCAAGCTCTTCAAAACTAAAAGCATCACTTAAGCTCATCATCTTTGAAGTATGTCTAACTTTTTCAAATTTGTCAAGCACTTCTCCACCAATTTTATTTGTTGGAGAATCCAAAGTTTTTAAATCTGGATGCTCATTTTCCAAATGAATAAGCTCCTCCATAAGCTGATCATATTCATAATCCTCCATAGTAGGATGATCTAAAACATAATATTCATAGGATGCCCTATTTAATATTTCTTTTAACTGATTCACACGCTCAATTGGTTTCACAAATATCCCTCATTTATTATTTTTTCTCAACTATTTAAATTATACCATAAAATGGAAAAAATTGTGGATTTTTTAACCACAATTTAATCGAAATTTATTGTATTTATTTGATTTGTAGCTAAGGTTTGTTTCATATTAATTATACGCTGATTTGAGGATCCACGAAATTTTAGATTTAAATTCTTTAATTCCTCTATAAACCTACCATCAACCAAAACATCAATCATAGATAAAACTTCATCAGTTATATCTATATGTGCTTTTCCTTTTAATAAATCGGTTTCTAAAGTATATCCTGTATAACACCAAATATCCTTATCAGGGATTTCCTTTTTTACCCGTTTTAAAAATTCATATAAGCCTCTTTGATTTTGAGGTTCCATAGGCTCCCCACCTAATAGAGTTAATCCAGAAATCATAGGCTGGTGTAATGCAGATATAATATCATCTTCAACTTCCCTTGTAAAAGGATTCCCATAATCAAAATCCCAGGCAACAGCATTAAAGCAATTTTTGCAATGATGAGTACAGCCACTCACAAAAAGAGAAACTCTTACCCCTAATCCGTTGGCTATATCATATTTTTTGATTGTTGCATAATTCATTACAAATGAAGAACTCTTTCCTTAATTTCCTGAGTTCGTCCTTGATTCCAGAATTGTGTACCAATATACCCACAAGTTCGACGAGCAACATTCAATTTAGATTCATCTGTATTTCCACAGTTTGGACAACGCCAAATCAACTTATCATCAGCATCCGTAACAATTTCCATTTCACCAGTAAATCCACAGCATTGACAGAAATCACTTTTCGTATTTAGCTCTGCATACATAATCGTTTCATAAATATGTTGCATTAAAGCTAGAACTGCTGGAATATTATTTTGAAGATTTGGCACCTCTACATAGCTAACTGCTCCCCCTGGAGAAAGCTTTTGGAATTTAGATTCCACAGTCAACTTACTAAAAGCATCAATTTCCTCTGTAACATGAATATGATAGCTATTGGTAATATAATTTTTATCTGTAACTCCTGGAATAATGCCAAAGCGCTTTTGAAGACATTTTGCAAATTTATATGTAGTAGATTCAAGAGGAGTTCCATACACACTAAAGGCAATATTGGTATCTTTTCTCCATTTTGCACATGCATCATTTAAGCGTTGCATAATTTCTAAGCCTAGCTTTGTTCCTGCATCCGTAGTATGAGATTCTCCAATTAAATATTTAACACATTCACTTAATCCCGCATATCCTAAAGAAATTGTAGAGTATCCATCAAATAATAACCGATCAATAACTTCTCCCTTTTTAAGTCTTGCAAGACCACCATGCTGCCATAGGATAGGAGCCACATCAGAAGGAGTTCCAAGCAATCGCTTATGACGACACATTAGGGCACGATAACAAAGCTCTAAGCGTTCCTCCATCAAGCTCCAGAATTTATCCAAATCTTTGCCAGAAGAACAAGCTACATCAACAAGATTTAATGTAACAACACCCTGATTAAATCTACCATAATATTTTCCTTGTCCTTCAACATAATTCAACGCATTCGCAATATTTCCTAAATGAATTGTAGTGTCTGGTGTAAGAAAAGACCTACATCCCATACAAGGGTAGCAATCTCCCTGGCCATTTTCATTTATTTTTAAGTTCTTCATCACCTTTTCAGATATATAATCTGGAACCATTCTCTTTGCTGTACATTTTGCTGATAATTCTGTCAAATAATAATATTCAGATTCTGGCTTAATATTATTTTCTTCAAGCACATAAATCAGTTTAGGGAAGGCTGGAGTAATATAAACACCCTTTTCATTCTTCACTCCAAGAATTCTTTGATGAAGCATTTCTTCAATTATCATGGCAAGATCATCACGAGTACGACCTGCTGGTACTTCATTTAAATACATATATACAGTAACAAAAGGTGCTTGCCCATTGGTTGTCATTAAAGTTACAACCTGATATTGAATCATTTGACAGCCCTTTTTAACCTCATTCTTTACACGCATTTCAGCAACCTTTGCAATTTGCTCTTCGCTAGCAACAATCTGCTGATCTGCAAACTCCTTACGAACCTCCTTGATAAGCTTTTGTCTAGAGATATCAACAAAAGGTGCTAAATGGGATAAGGTAATGGATTGTCCTCCATATTGACTTGAAGCAATTTGGGCAATAATCTGTGTGGCAACATTACAAGCCGTAGAAAAGCTTTTTGGCTTTTCAATCATAGTTTCGCTGATTACTGTTCCATTTTGAAGCATATCCTCTAAATTCACTAAACAGCAATTATGCATATGCTGAGCAAAATAATCAGAATCATGGAAATGAATGATTCCCTCCTCATGGGCTCTAACAATATCCTCAGGCAACAAAAACCGTTTGGTAATATCCTTACTAACCTCTCCTGCCATATAATCTCTTTGAACACTATTTACAGTAGGATTTTTATTTGAATTTTCTTGCTTCACTTCCTCGTTATTGCATTCAATTAAGCTTAAAATTTGTTCATCTGTGGAATTTGATTTACGAATTAATGCTCTTTTATAACGATAGGTAATATATTTTCTTGCCACATTATAGGCATGGATACACATCAGTTCATTTTCAACCAAATTCTGTATTTCCTCTACCCCTAAAGCATACTTTGCCTTTTTACAAGCTTTTAAAACATTGTTAGAAAGCTCTTGTATTGTTTCTTCACTTAACTGTTCCTTTTCCATGACTTCACTATTTGCCTTGCGAATAGCTTCAGTTATTTTCTTAAGATCAAATTTAACCTCTGTGCCACTTCTTTTAATGATTTTCATAATACAGCCCCCTAAACAATTTTTTTCTTGGTAAAAGTACCTCAATAATAGCACCTGAATATTATGAAAACAATATGTAAACTATATTATTATTCTATTTAATTTAAACAATGCTTTCTATAAAAAAATTTTATCATTTTTTGTCTTGACAAGAAGAATGTAAGGTAAACTATACCAAAGAATGCAAAAAAACAGCTCAGTTCGATAAAAATCGATACAAAACTATAAATTTTATTTATAATTGAATTTGAAAGGATTTTCATCATTTTTAAAGCATTTAAAAAGGTATAATACCAACTTTTACTTGGTATTATACCTTTTACTTTTGCTCAATTTTGATTAAGCTATCATATGCTGTAATGCTAATACATCTAGTCTATTACAAATGAACGTATCCTCTAAATTTAATTCAAAGGATGTATATGACATCACTGGATTAGATGGATATTGAATCGTATAGTATCCAGAAAGTGTATTGCTTTGACGATAGGTATAGGTTTGAGTTTCAATTATTACCACTTGCTGGGTTGTCATAAACATTTCATAAGCCTGAACACCACTGGCTTTGCTTTCTCCTAAGGTTTTAGAGATTATAGAACGATAGACCTCAGAATCTGCAATAGCTTTTAGTACCTCTTCTTTATTTTCCATTTGAAGAATGAGTCCCACATCCAAAACCAAATTATCAAAACTCTCATTTCCAGAATTTAGCAATTCTAATCCTCTGATTACCTTTAGAATTTCTTCCTCGTTTAATATACCAATAGACCTTGAACGATAATGGCGAGTGGTATCTAAGCATAAGGTACTTGACACAAGACTGACAGACTCCTGATTTAATATTTTTTGAGAAATCGTCGTTCGTATAATCTCACTTTCAACAAGCGCCTTTTGTTTTACTGAGTCATTCATTGGAACAGCTATATCATTTATGACTAAATGACTTGCTTCCGTCTTCCCCATACCAACAGACATTGCCACAATCAAATGTGCAAGCTCCTGTTGGTCAACATAAGTTCTCTTTGATGTATTCCCCAAATAGGTATAGTAAACATTTAGCTCATCAGGGATGAAAATATTTGAGGTTTCCACCATAATTTCTTTAGAAAGAGTTGCAGAAACAATCATTGAGTCCACCATAGTTTTGGCTTCCTCCATTGTTGGAGGTAACGTGATTTCTGTTAATTGGAAGGCTGTTCCACTAATAGCTCCAGTATTTGTAGTAAACACGGCCTCAAAGAATTTATAAAGCTCCTGCTCTTCTATTTGCTCCTTATCTACATTTCTCACAGTTGTAAATAAAGATAGAAGAATACTTGGAATTTCTAAAGTATTGGATCTAATCAGATTTTTAGAAAGGGTTGCCCGCAATACGCCTGAGGCCAAAATGGTATCCATCATTTCATGACTCAGCTCAAAATTTTCTAACTGCGTATTCAATTGATTGACCATCAGGGCATCTTGGGAGAATAAAACAAACATAGCATCTAACAATTGTTTTAGCTCCTCATATAGAATGACATTCGCATCCTCTGCTGCTAATACAGCTTGTTTTGGCGCCAGCTCTAAAGGAACATCTAATTCCTCATAGGATACAACCTTTTGAGAAATGGTTGCCTGAAAAATAGCAGAATCTAAAACATTATTAATACTATTCTTGGAAATAGTAAGATTGGCTAGTTGTTGATCTAAATTGCTCACAATGATTCTGTCTGTTTCCAATAAAGCAAAGGAAGCACTTAGAAATTTTGAAAATTCAGAAGCATAAATAGAATGAATCATTGTTTGGTCTATCAGCTCTTCAGCATAAGTATCACCTTGTAAAATTGTAATTTGCTCATACTTGGTAATTTCTTTAGAAATACTTGCACGTAACACAACAGAATTGGTTAAGCTATCTATTGACGTCTTTTCAATTTCTAAATCAGTTAGTTGTAAATGAATATGATTAACCATAATTTCATCTGTACCTAAAATTTCAAACAAAGCCTCAAATATCTTTTGTAGCTCTACTCGTTCAATATTTTCTCCAGATTCCTCTTTTTTTACATAGCTGATCCTTGATGCAATATGAGCAGGTATAGATAATTCCTCAATGCCAGCCATTTTATGAGAAATTGTCGCCTGAAGAATAGATGAATCAAAAATGATTGATGTTGTAGATTTTTTAAATGTTAAATCAAACAAGTCATCATCTAATTCCTTAACAATAATTTCTTGACGGCCAAACATATCAAATACAGCTCTAAAGAATTTATCTAATTCTGGTTTATCAATAAATTGATTTTCAAAAATATCAGTCGGAACACAGAAAATATCTACAATACGATTACTGATAGAAGCATTTAGAATAACAGAGGCACAAATCTCATCTATACCATTTTCTCTAAGCTTTAATGTATCTTGAAGAGTATTAAAATCAAAATCCTCTGGGATTTTACCATTCTCATCCTTATCTATAAAGGTTTCAATAGCTGAAAGCATTAAATAAACTTCGTCATCCTCTGTATAGGATAAATTCCCTAACCATACATTTCCATTTAATTCATCAGAAGTCTTTAGCTTTTCAAAATCTCTATCATATTCGGTTGGAATGATTAAAAATCCAGACTCATTATATTGATACAGTAATTGAATAATAGTTGCAGTTATAGTAAGATTTTCGCTTAATTCTTTTTTGTTTTCAAATATGGCATTGTAATTTATCTTGATTTCATCATTTTCATCAAAAGAAATAATTCTTTGAATGTCAACAAATATATCACTTAGTTCATCTGCCTTGATTACATTAACTAGCTTTTCTGTTGTAGTTCTGGCATTGACCTCCTCTAAAGAAGCATAGGCTACCACAATCTGGAAGCTACTTTCTCCTAAATCCGTAACCATATCACTGATTGTATACCTCAGTACCTTAGAGGAGCATAGCTCATTAATGATGGCTCTTTCAAGATTCAGAAGGCTAGCAGGCTTTATTTCTCCATTCATCAAATCATTAATAAGATAATCCTCTTCATTTACTTTAATTTCTGATAGGCCAAAAACTGCATCAATAAGCTTACAAATCTCTCCATCTGCTTCTCCTTTTGTCAACCAGGATTCAGGATCATCAAAGGTTTCTGGCAATATAATCACTGCTTGATTTAATGATACTCCTATAATTACATTTGCTAAGGTTCCTTGCAGTAAAAGTGAATTGTGTACTGTATTTCTTATGTATTGATTAGAGAAAAGCTCTGCATAATTTAAATGCTGAGGATCATCAATTAAATTAACAATCAAATTCACACAATTACTTAATAAATCTGCAATCACTTCTATTTCAGAATGTTTAATGACTTTACATTCTTGTTTTAATTCTATGGATGCCTCAGGCAAATATAGCTTAAATCCTCCAAAATCAGCATAGGTTAAATAGGTAGATATTAAATAATGCAATAGCTTTGATTCAATAATCGTTTTCACTACACTCGTTGACTTACCCTCAACAACAATCTCCTTAGTAAGCACTGTTATCATTTCTTTAATAGCTTCTGAAGAGATTTCTTCTCCATTTTGTAGCATTAAGCTTAATACGCTTCCTCCACCATTTTTCAAGAATACTTTTAATGATTTTAATAGTATGCTACATTCTCCAGCTTCTCCAACATAATTAATATCCTTAGGAATCCTTGCAGTTTCATCATTTGCAATAGAGATGACCAATTGATCAATCTGTGCCCCTACAATAGAGGATTTGAATACAGCATCAAGCAACTGAGAGCTTACTAAGTTTTCTGAAAATTCATCAAAGGAAGCTTCCATTTTTTCTGCCTTTTCACCATTGAAAAGATTCGTTAAATTCTGAAGCATCTCCGCTTCGCTTTCCGCAACAATCTCATAGGCGATGGTCAAAAGAGGATCACAAGCATTTAATAATAGATTGAATTCTTGTACCCAGTCAATATCCTCTGGCACTTCAAAAACAATTTCATTTTCCTCTATCGTTGATAGGCTAGCCTTATACAGACCTTTTATAATTTTATTTCCCACATCCTTTCTTGTGTTAAACAAGGATAAATTCTGAATTGTGGGTATAATTTTTTGAGTAAGAGAAATCATCCTCTTTGTAGTTCTTACCTGTTCTTTTGAAGAGGATTCTTCTCTAGTTAAGCTCAGAGGCTCGCTTGACACTTCAGCAATTACTTGGACAAGTCCTTTAAAAATATTTTTAATATCTGCTTCTGTTGCCAAGTCTGAAACTTTAATAGAATCTTCACTTTTAAACAACTGATTCACTAACGCAATAATCATCTTTTGATCCTCTTGCGGCATATCTTCTACCACTAAATCAATATGATTAATCATAGAAGTTAAGGAGGATAAACAAAGATTTGTCATAAATGGCTTTCCTTCAAATTGATCTATAAGAAGAGAAAATTCCTCTGCAAATCCTTCCTTCTGAATTACATTCATTAGTGCATCCATTTGTGTTTCATTATTTGATCCCTGAAGAAAGTCTTCTATTTGACTTTGATCAGCATATTTTAAAAATAACACTACTGTACTATTTACAAAATGAACATATTCTCCAACTTCATCTCTTAAATAAAACTTTTCATTTTCAAGCTCTAGGGTTTCATCTTGGATTTTTCCTTGCAAAACTAAATCTGCAAAATAGAAATAAAAGGGGGTATTACTAGAGTCCTTAATCCCATTTAACACCTGAAATATTCCTGTATTTCCCATAGCACATACATAACTATAATAATCATAAATTGAGTTAAAGGTTTCATCATTAAAATCAATGGTTTCCTCTTTGTATTGTTCTCTGCTAGGTAAATTGGTTCCACCAGTTACAATATAGATTAAGCTTCCTAAGAAGGAAAAGCATATAACCCCAGTAATTATAGAACGTACTCCTCCAATTAAAGAGCCTAAGAAGCGTCTTCTGTTATATGGAGATCGTACTTCTCCTCTTTGATATCGAAGATTCTCTTTTTTGATTGTTTTACGTATTGGATAGGCTATTAAATAAATTATATAGAAAAGAAATAGCAGAACTCCATATAAGATGAAGCAAAGCATTGCAATAATCATATGGTATAGCATATCTACAATTGTACCAATATAGGCAGCATTATCATAAATTAACCAATAAAATAATGTATCACTTTCTTGTTCTTGAGCAAAATATAAGGTGAATAAGCCTCTCAAGGTATTGCAATCTCCTTCAATGTGTAAGACTTCTTGCAGACTAGCCCCATGAATTGATTCTGTAATACGATTGACTAAATGATATATATTAGAATCCAGATTTGGATTATTTACTACACATAAATATACAATTAAGCTGATTAACCCAGCTAGCAGCATATGACCAAATAGAATTAAGCTTTTCCTAAAGCCACGAAGACATCCAATAAGAATACCAATTAAAACTAAAACAATAAATAAAAAAGTTGGTCCCCATGCTATGAAAAAACCTATAC
>JAIEEQ010000011.1 GCA_029067355.1 Anaeroplasmataceae bacterium
TCCAGAGTGGTGTAGATGGTTAAATGGAGATTCTATTGAGTATTTAGATCCTAGTAATATTAATGGAATGAATTTATATGCTTATTGTTATAACAATCCAATTAATTATGCTGATCCTAGTGGTTGTTTTGCTATTAGTGCAATTCTTATAGGTGCAGTTGCTGGAGCATTTGGTGCGTTTGGAAATGCAGGATTAAGTTTTTTAGGTTCCTTTGCGGGAAATATGATTGAAAGTGCATATACTTTTACAAGCGCTGAAAATGTTGGATATGCAATTTGGACTAGTTTAATGTCTGGAGCTTTAGCAGGTGGATTTACCGCTGCAAGTAATAAAATTACAAAATCCTATTTTGACAAATCCTTATCTAATGCATCCAAAGGAGTTAGAAAGCAAGTTAGCCAATTTTTGAAAAATACAAAGAAACTCCCTACAAAAGCAGGAGCAATCAAACTTATGAAAAGTGTAGAAAAAATGAGTAGTGCATTAGGTATATTCAGTACAATTAGTACAACAATATTAGGATTATTTCACTAAATATGAAAGGAACTAAGCTATGAGTAAACATCAAAAAAGAGTAATAATTACAAATGCTTGTGTTACAAGTGGAATTATTTTGACATTATTAGGAATAGCATTGATGAATATTTTTGGCTTTTGCATTTTAGATAAAAATTTATCTGGAAAATTAATTTTATCAGCTTTTCTTTTGGTGATTATTGGTTTTATATTGCTTATAATTGCCACAAGAAAAAATGCAAAATATGCTATATATGCTGGTTATATCCGTTCTAAATTTGGGCCACCACTCAGAGAATATTTTGCATCAGCAGGTGTTCCTAATAACGCTTTTTTAGAATTTGATATTTCCATATCTAAACATTTGCCTGAAGTTTTACATGCACAAGAAATAACAAAAGGTGTATATGAGATTAAAGTTGATGAGAAAAAGTATACTTTTGATATGAAAGGTTGGATTCATAAAGAATATTATATTTATGAAATTATTTTAGCTAAAATACAAATAAAATTTATGCTTAAAAAAAACATAAAAAGTTTATGTAAAAGTCTTCATATAAGCGAAATAAATAATCTCAAAATAGAATTCCTAAGATTAAATGGAAAAAAGAGAATATATACACTAGTGGAAGATAGCCAAACGAAAGTATCACAGAAATTTAAAAAGAATATGCGTCAGAAAATAATCTATTTTAAAAATGTAAAGAAGATTAGTATTAAATCTTTATACGATTTTAATGAGTAAAAACACTCCATATTTGTGTTATTACTCAACTCATTTGTTAATAGTTTTATGTGCGCGGGTTTTTCTGCGATTGATTTAACTGAGTTTCCACAATGGATTGAAGCATTTTTTGATATAGCAGGGCAAGACATATTCACTATATTGCTTGAGATTGTAGAAAAGGAATTATTGGTAGCCTTGGAAATATTGGAGCTAAAGGAAAATTCTTAACTTCTAGAGTGGTGGGGAAAATTTATCTTTGGTTTAAAATTCACTCAACCATTTAAAATAGAAATGATTTATTTAAAAAGAATGTCTAACTTAGAAAGGTAAAATGCATATGAGAAACAAAAAAATTAATAGTTTGTTTGAATTAATATGTATGACTCTATTATTCTTTGTTTGCTTAGCATTTTATTTAGTTATAATATGCTTTGGTGTTATTAATTCAAAAAAAGGCATAAGCTCTATTGCTTTGCTGATTATTTCAACTATAATTTTTTGTTTTATGATAGTTGTAACGCTTATTTTAATCATAAAATGTTGTTGTAAATATTGGATTCTGTTAGATGATTTAATACCAACTACAAATTACTGTGGTTGGTATTTTTTTGTAACAGAACAAGAATAAAATACTTTAATTTAAATGATATTGAACAATAAAGCAGAATTTCATTTTTTTTGTATGCAGGGATTCGGGGTAGAAAAATCCTTTTCTTTTAATCCTTTTTTTAGTATAATAGGAGTCAAACAAGCATTTGAAGTTATAAAGAGAAAGAAGTATGAAATCATACTTTAGGTGAGAATATGAATGTGGAAAATTTAATTCAAAGACAAAGAAATTTTTTTGAACAAGGGAAAACTTTAAGCTATAAGACGAGAAAAACATATTTAATAAAGCTTAAGGAGAAAATTGTACAATATGAGCCCATGCTTTATGAGGCAATATATAAGGATTTGAATAAATCTGAAACAGAGGCTTTTATGTGCGAAATTGGATTGGTTTTAAGTGATCTTTCTTATCAAATTAAACATTTAAAAAAGAATATGAAGAAAAAGCATAAAAAAACACCTTTGGCTCAATTTAAAGGAAACAGTTATATTCATCCATGTCCTTATGGAAATACACTTATTATTTCTCCATGGAATTATCCGATTTTACTTGCTTTAGAGCCTTTAGTAGGAGCAATTTCGGCAGGCAATACTGTGATTTTAAAACCGTCTGAATATTCTATCGCAACCAGTGCGGTAATCAAGGAAATGATTGATGAGGTTTTCCCCGAGGAATATGCTTCAGTTGTTTTAGGGGATACCTCTGTCGCTTCTAAGCTTTTAGAGCTTGAATTTGATTACATCTTTTTTACAGGGGGAACCAGTATAGGGAAAAAGGTTGCTCTCGCTGCTAGTAAACATTTAACTCCTGTAACATTAGAGCTGGGAGGAAAAAGTCCAGTAATTGTTGATTCTTCTGCAAAAATAAGTTTAGCTGCCAAAAGAATTGTTTTTGGTAAGTTTTTGAATGCTGGTCAAACCTGTGTTGCTCCTGATTATATCTTAGTAGAGGAATCAAAAAAGGAGGAGATTATTTCAGCATTGATTGAATGGATTAGAAAGTTGTATCCAAATAGTTTAGAAAATCTAGATTATGTAAAAATAATTAATGAACAGCATTTTAACCGAATTAAAGATTATGTATGTACAGCTAGTAAAATTCTTTATGGAGGGAAAGCATCACAAGCAACATTAAAAATAGAGCCAACCCTTGTAGAAGCTGATTTGGATTGCTCTATTATGCAAGAAGAAATATTTGGACCCGTCTTGCCAATTTTAACCTATAAAACAAGAGAAGAGCTTTTGGCGGTTTTGCATAGAAATCCTAATCCTCTTGCCTTATATGTGTTTTCTACAAACAAAAAGAACATTGAGTGGATTACCTCACATATTTCTTTTGGTGGTGGATGCATCAATGATACAATTATACATCTGGCTACAAATGAACTACCTTTTGGTGGGATTCGTCAATCGGGTATAGGGAGTTATCATGGAATAAAAAGCTTTGAAACCTTTACACACTATAAATCTATTTTGAGGAAATCCAATTGGATAGATATGCCAATCCGTTATACTCCTTATATCAAAAAGAAGAGGAAACTTATAAAATTTTTTATGAAATAAGTGCTTATTATAGTCTCATTTGAGACTTTTTTTATTAAAATCCTATCTTTATTGAAAAAAATTGTAGAATTTATAGGAAAATACTCTAAAAAATAAACAAAATGTAAAAAAAGTGATATAATGAAACGTGATTAAGGAGTTGTAGAGTTATGAAAAGATATTTTAATCAGTATTTAGGGATTGGAATAGGCTGTATTGGAGTATTTATTTTATTACTTATTTTATTATTTTTTGCAGACTGTCAAGAAATTCGTGGAAATGTAATTGGACTTGCTAGCTTTAATAAGCTGTTTTTGGTAAAACGATATGTGGATTCTTGGGATTCTCTTTCAGATGTAATTTTATTGTTTGGGCTTGGCTTTGGAGCAGGGATGGCAGTATATGGGCTAGTTCAGCTGATTAGTAGAAGAAATTTATTAAAAATGGACAAGGATATTCTTATTATGGGAAGTAGTATTGTGATTTTATTGATTCTTTGGATTTTGTTTGATAAAGGACTTAAGATTAATTTTAGACCTCTTCCAAATCAACAAAGCAAAGAAGCTTCCTTTCCGTCTACCCACGTTATGCTTTCAAGCTATCTTTTATTAGCAAGTTGTAGATTGATATTAAAAAGAAATACACATACTCTTAAACACAGTATCATTGCCTATGGTGCTATGACGATATTAATTGTTCTTTGTGCTTTGGGAAGAATTTTATCCTGTATGCATTGGATGACTGATGTTCTTGGAGGTCTTTGTATCGGATTAGGAGTATTTATGATAGGGATAGGATTAGATAAAATATTTACTACAAAGAAAGAGGAAGGAAAGGAGTAATCCCTTCCTTCTATTTATAAAACAAATTTTTTGAAAGATAAGCACAACATTTTATAAGATTTTTTCTTTGGTTTTAATCAAATGACATATTTTGTTCTTTTTTAGCAAAGCTTGTTTGCAAAAGAACGGAAGAAATGGTAAAATGGTAGTAGTAAATTGAGGAGGAAAATATATGATTTTATATTTGATTTTAGGCTTGTTTTTAATGCTTGTTGGAATGAGTCTAATTGTCGTTTTTTGCTTTACAAATATAGGGCCCAATATAGCCTATGCTGGAGCAGCAGTGCTTGTCTTTGGGTTTTTGCTTCAGGGAGCTCGTGCCTATATTGGGAAACGCCATGTTGTACCTAATCGTTCTGTTATTCGCCGAATTATAGATATTGGAGATGAAGAACGCATCGCTTCTTGGGTTCAAAGCATGTTTCTTGGTTATGATTTTAAGCCAGCACGATATGGTAAAGAATCTGTTTTAAGATTGGGAGGATCCTTCTTCAAGATTCGGAATTATGCTAAATTTACTATTGTGGATCATGAGATTATTTTTGAAGCTTGGTATTCTGCTGGGATTGGCAGCTGGATAAACACAGAGGTGCCTATGGATGATATGATAGGAAGCTTAACCAATTATCATCTAGAGGCAGCCGTAGAAGATATTGTAGAAAGACTTGACCGTATTTTGGCAGAAGCTAAGGTTGTAGAGGATGAATTATAGTTTAAAATGAGGTGTTAAAAATGAAAAAGGTAAGGGACTTTATACCAGTGATTCTTTCTGCCTTGATTAGTATAATTTCTATAATTATTTATTCAGCCCTTACAAAAGAGCGTTCATTTTTGATTTATTTACAAATATTTGTAGGACCCATTGCTTTAATGGTTATTCCAATTTTGAATAAGTTTAAAATTGTGAAAATACCTGTGGTGCTGAGCTATTTGCTGTTGATTCATTTCTTTTTAGCTTTAATTTTAGGAAGCACCTTTGGGTTTTATGATCGTATTTCCTGCTGGGATATGATATTACATGGTTATTTTGGATTTGTTTTTGCTTTTTTAACATTATGTATTTTGTTGAATTTTGATGGAGAAAAGCTGAATGGAGTGCTTCTTTTTATTCTTTTGTTCTTTGTTACTATGGGAGCAGCAGGGCTATGGGAAATCTGTGAATTTACTATGGATAGAATAATGAATGGAGATACTCAGAGAATTGAAGAATCTATTGCACAAGGGCATACTCCAGTGTGGGATACGATGATGGATATGATTATTGCAATTCCAGGTATTCTAATTTTTTATGTGTGTATAGGTATAGATAAGCTTATGGGATTTCATTTTTCGCGTTATATTTATCAGGATATAAAAAATAAAAATAAAGAAGATTAGAAGCACCATTTGGTGCTTTATTTAATTAATGAATTATGGTAAGATATTATAGAAAGAAGGGATAGAATGGAAGAGTATATTAAAACTAAAAAAATGTGCAAAATTACATCTATTATTATGGCTATTCTTTCAGGGGTTGCTTTTATTGCTGGGCTAACGCTTGAGCTTCTTTCTGAAATAGAAAATGAAGTTGCACAAATTCCTTTTCTTTGTTCTTTCGTTTGTCTGGTTATATCAATCCTTGTATTCATTTTTTGTTATAAATTAAATTCAAAAAGTATTAAAAAAATAGTAGATCAGGTGAATCAAGAAATTGATGAGAAGTTTACCTATGTTGAAAATGTTCCAATTTCTGATTTGATTAAAGATAGTATGTTTCCTTGTAAGAACCAAGCTATTGCTTTGGATGGGATTGTTGGAAAATTTGATGATGTCCCCTTTGAATATTATTTAACTCGCTTTTATGATGATGATTTTTTTCCTTCTTCCTTTAAGAAGACAGCATTTGAGTTCTATGTTTTTAAAGATGTTTCTATTTTTCATAAGCAGTTTTTTGTGACTGATTTAAATATTAAGAATGCATCAGATTATAAAATTCTTCCCACAGATGGAACCGCAAGGATTTATACCATGAAGGAAGAGGAGTTTCCTTTTCTGCCTTTACCTGAGGGTGTTATCTTTTTGAGTGTGCAAGCAAGAACTTTATATATAGTAAAAACTTTTTCTCGTAAAAAGCCATTGTTTTTAGAAGCAAAAAGCTTAGAGGAAGTAAAGGAGAATTTTTTGCAGGAAATTGAAAAAATCAAAAAAACTTTTGAAGAAGCTGAGTATTGGATATCGTAGAAGAGGTGTTAAAGATGAAAGGATTATTTATTACTTTTGAGGGTGGAGAATGTAGCGGAAAAACTACAATTATAAAGGAAGTTTGTAAAGTTTTAGAGAAAAAAAAGATTTCTTATATTTCCACAAGAGAGCCTGGCGGAATTGATATTGCTGAAAAAATCAGAGATATTATTTTAGATGTTAATAATACAGCAATGACTGAGGAAACGGAGGCCTTGCTTTATGCAGCCAGCAGAATGCAACATTTAAAGGAGCGTGTTCTTCCTGCATTAGAAAAAGGTGATGTGGTCATCTGTGATCGTTTTTTAGATTCTTCACTAGCTTATCAGGGCTATGCTCGTGGACTTGGAATGGATGCTATACTTAAAATAAATCATTTTGCACTAGACTTTTTACCTGATTTGACTTTGTTTATTGATGTTGAGCCAGAAGTGGCTTTAAAGCGTCTAACAGGAAGAAACAAATCAGACCGACTGGATTTGGAGGACATTTCCTTTCATCAGAGGGTATATGATGGCTATGATGTGGTTTGTAATATGTATCCTAAGCGGATTAAAAGAATTAATGGAAATCAGGAGTTAGATAAGATTTGTGAGGAGTGTATTTCCTTTATTTTAGATTATATTGGCAGGTGAGTATCTTGAATATTGCTACTATGGTTTCAAACCAACAGCACATCTATGATGTATTAAAGCAAAACAAAATCAATAATCGTTTATCTCATGCCTATTTATTTTATGGGGATGAAGGGGTTGGAAAAAAAGAAATGGCTTATGCCTTGGCCTCTTTATTTTACTGTCAGCATGAGGGATGCTTAGAATGTGAAACCTGTAAGACGATTCTTGATGGACAGCATTTGAATGTTTCTTATATTGGAGTTTTGGAATCTAAAAAGCTGATTTCTAAGGAACAGATTACTGATTTACAGGAGGAGTTTTCTAAAACCTCTTTGTTAGATGGGCCTCGTATTTATATTGTTGATGGTATTGATACGGCTTCTGCTTCTGCACAAAATAGCCTATTAAAGTTTATTGAGGAGCCAGTGAATAATACTCCTACAATTGGGATCTTTATTGCTACGGATTTAGCAAATGTGGTTTCAACGATTGTTTCTCGTTGTTCTTTAATTCATTTTCCTTCCATAGAAGTAACAAGATTAGCAAAGCAACTTGAACAAGAAGGCTTGACCTCCTTGGATTCTGCATTAACAAGCTTAATTACAAATAATATGGATGAAGCTAAGGAGCTTTTTACAACAAAATCATATGCTGATACGAAAGCTTTATTTTTAGAGTATTTAGAATTAAAAAACAGAAAGCAGGCCATTTTATTTTATGTGAATGAGCTATCTAATCTCACAGTGGAAAATATGAGATTATTTTTCAAATGGCTGATTGCATTTTATGAGGATGTCTTTAGAATAGAAGACAAAGAACATTTGATTTTGACAGCTTTGTATGATAAAATATTACTATATGCAAAAACAGAAAATACAATTCTTCAGAAGAGATTTGAATTTGTTTTGAATCTGTATTCTAAATTGGATTATAACGTTTCTGCAAAAAATATATTTCATGAATTAATTTCTAAGCTATTTTAGGATGTGATATATTGAAAGCAATTCGAGTGAAATTTAAGCCGGTTGGTAAACGATACTTTTTTGGTACTGCTAACCATAACCTAAAGGATGGAGATCCTGTAATTGTTAATACTATTCGTGGAATAGAGTTGGGATATTGCTGTGGCGATATTTTTGAATTAAATGAACGTGATTTAACCTGTGAGTTAAAGGATATTGTTCGTGTTGCAACAAAGCATGATATTGAAACAAGTGAAAAGAATAAATTAGAAGAGCCTGCAATTGTAGCAAAAACAAAGGAAATTGCAAAATTTCTAGATTTACAAATTAAGGTTTTAGAAGCAGAATATACGCTGGATAAATCAAAATTGATAATATATTTTGAATCTGAAAGCCGTATTGATTTTCGTGAACTTGTAAAAAGACTTGCTGAGCAATATCATACCAGAATTGAACTACGGCAAGTAGGCTCAAGAGATGGAGCTAAAGTTTTTGGTGGTATTGGTCCTTGCGGTCTTATTGTATGTTGTAGAACATTTATTACAGAATTTGACAATGTTTCTGTCAAGATGGCAAAAAATCAGAATCTTTCTTTAAATCCTATAAAGATTAGTGGGAATTGTGGAAAACTTCTTTGCTGTATCAATTATGAAAATGAATTATACAAGGAGCTTAAACGATTTGCGCCTGATATTGGCGATGTTGTGAAAACTGAGGAAGGACCTGCAAAGGTGTTATCCTGTGATGTTTTGAATAGAACCTGTAAGGTTAGATATCTAGAGGAAGAGAATAAATTTGGCTATTTAAAGCTAGATGATGTGGAATTTGTTCGTTCTATGGATAAGCGCAAGGAGGAAGATGATGCCAATAGTGAGGAATGATCTACTTGGCAGACCAGCTCTTGATATCTATCAGGATACAGAGGGCTTTAACTTTTCAATTGATACAATGCTTCTTGCAGATTTTGTTACAATTCCAACTCGGACAAAACAAATTTGTGATTTGTGTAGTGGAAATGCCCCAATCCCCCTATACTTGTCATTACGGACAGAAGCAAGCATTGTTGGGGTAGAGATTCAAAAGAATTCTTATGATTTGGCGATGCGCTCCATTCAGCAAAATCATTTGGAGTCTCAGATTACAATGGTGTTAGACGATTTGAAGAATATCTCTGAAAAAATTGGGAAAGGCTGTTATGAAGTCGTTACTTGTAACCCTCCTTTTTTCAAGATAGGAGATTATCAGATTAATCCAAATGATAAGAAGGCGGTTGCTCGTCATGAGATTTTTGCTACACTAGAAGACATTATCAAGGAGGCAGCAAATCTTTTGAATACAAAGGGGCGATTCGCAATGGTGCATAGACCAGATCGTTTATTGGAAATTATTGAGTTGTTCAGAAAGTATCATATTGAGCCTAAGCGTTTACGATTTGTATATCCTAAGCTTGGGAGTCCTTGTAATCATATTTTAATTGAAGGTATCAAGGATGGATCTTCTGGAGGGCTTGTAGTTTTATCTCCATTGATTGTTTATAATGATGAAAATCAATGGACAAAAGAGGTATTAAGGATATATAATTATGAAAAGGAGTGATGATTATGTTCTTAAGTTTATTAAATAAGAAGGAGATGCTCAAGTTTTTGGATTTGGCAATCTATATGGTTGACATTGATGGAGAGCCAACACAATACGAGAAACGTATTCTGAACAAAATGATTGCTGAGCTTGATGAAATCAAGGATGAATATTCATTCCGTTTAACAGATTCAGTGGAGAATACGATTGATTTTTTTGCTCATACAAATAAGGTTGTGAAGAATGTTGTTTATTTAAATCTAGTTATAATTTCTATGGAGGATGATTTATATAACACCTCTGAGCTATTATTTTTAGAGAAAATTCAAAAGAAGCTTGATATTTCTGCTGAAAAAAGACGTGAATTAATTTCTGTTGTTTATGCAGAACGCGACCTAAGAGAAAAGGCAAATCGTATCATTAAGAACTAATGAGAGTACGTAGCTTTGATGCCGATAAGGCAATCCTTTATTTGGTAGCTACACCAATTGGAAATCTTCAGGATATTACTTATCGGGCCATACAGATTTTAAGTTCAGTTGATAAAATTTATGCAGAGGATACAAGAACCTCAGGGGTTTTGTTGACGCATTATCAGATTAAGACAAAGCTAGAAAGCTACCATGAATTTAATCAGGACTTAAAATCAGAGCAAATATTAAATGAATTAAAAACTGGGATGAAACTAGCCCTTATTTCAGATGCAGGGTTACCTGTTATTTCAGACCCTGGGTATAAGATTGTTTCCTTAGCTATACAAAATAATATTTCAGTTTCTACAATTCCAGGAGCTTCTGCGGGAATTAGTGCATTAATTGCTTCAGGGCTTGTTCCTATGCCTTATACCTTTTATGGCTTTTTAGATGCAAAGCACACCAAAAGAAAAAAGGAACTGGAGGAGCTAAAGTATATCCCTCATACCTTGATATTCTATGAAGCGCCTCATCGAATTGAGGAAACCTTAAGAGATTTGCTAGAGGTTTTTGGGAATCGAAAGGCTGTTTTGGCTAGAGAATTAACAAAAACCTTTGAGGAATATATTAGAGGAACAATTGAGGAATGTTTACAGACACTTCCCTTAAAGGGGGAACTTGTTGTTTTGATTGAAGGCTATAAGGAAATGGATTGTATTACAAACCCCTATGAAAAGATTGAGGAACTCATTATGCTAGGCTATAAGCCTAATGAAGCAATAAAAGAGGTTGCAAGATTAACTCAAGGGAACAGAAGTGAACTATATAAAGGATATTTGGAATTTAAAAATAAACAATAAAGGGGGATTTTCCTTTGAGCTATAATGATGACTATCCATTGTTAAAGGATAAATTTAATGTTTTTCGTGTTGCAACCTATGACAAGATTATGTCCATGTTTTCTAAATTTAAATCAGGTATTATTTATATTGGAGGGGCTTGGTGTCAAAATTGTCAGGCTGTAATTTCGTTAATTAATAAAACCGCGAAAAAAAATAAAATTAGAACAATTCTTCATTATGATCCACATTTTGTTGATGTTTTTAAGGACGTTGTTGATTTGCGGGATTGTGGAGATTTAGAAACAAAATTAAATTATTACTATTTAATAGAAAAGCTAGAATATAAAAGTGATACCTATGTACAGGACACACTGATTCCTCGTATCAATATTCCAGCAGTTATTGGCATCAAAAATGGAATTTGCGTTGGAATTATTGATGAGGAATATATTTTAGATGATTTAGGACTTCATAAAGAGGGCGATTCAGTGGATTGTACAGAGGATTATACTAATCAGTTAACTGAATTATTTCAAAAGGTGAAGGACAAGAAGCATATTGGCTTTCATAGAAGAAAAAAATGAAATTGGAATGCACTTATTGTTTTTATACGATAAGTGCTTTGCCTATTATTTAAGGAATAAAAGGGGTAAAATTTATGTTTGACAATGTAAAGAAAAATTTCGGATTTGGTTGTATGAGATTACCAATGAAAAATGATGAGGTTGATTATGAGCTGTTGAATCAAATGGTAGATACTTTTTTAGAGCAGGGCTTCAATTATTTTGATACGGCACATGGCTATGTTGGTACAAAAAGTGAAATTGCTGTAAGGGAAAGTCTTGTTAAAAGACATTCAAGAGAGAGCTTTATTCTAACAGATAAGCTGACAGAGGCCTATTTTAAATCACAAGCAGATATTCGTCCTTTTTTTGAAAGTCAGCTTGAGGCCTGTGGAGTATCCTATTTTGATTTTTATTTAATGCATGCTCAAAATAAGAAAAATTTTCAGTTTTTTAAAGAGTGTCAGGCTTATGAAACGGCCTTTGCCTTAAAGAGTGAGGGTAAAATAAAACATGTTGGATTGTCCTTTCATGATACAGCGGAGGTATTAGATCAGATTTTAACAGAATATCCTCAAATTGAGGTTGTTCAGATTCAGTTGAATTATATTGATTTTGAGGATCCAGCAATTCAATCTCGGAAATGCTATGAGATTTGTCGCAAGCATCATAAGCCTGTTATTATTATGGAGCCTGTAAAGGGTGGGAATCTTGTGAACCTACCAGATGCTGCACAAAAGATTTTTACTGAGCTACATGGAGGAAGTAATGCAAGCTATGCTATTCGATTTGCTGCTGGCTTTGAAGGTGTATTTATGGTTCTTTCAGGAATGAGTAATATGGAACAATTGCTAGACAATATTTCCTATATGAAGGATTTTCAACCATTAAATAAGCAGGAAAAGGAAGCAGTAGCTAAGGTATGTGGTGTTTTCAAGGAAATGAATTTAATTGCTTGTACAGCATGCAGATATTGTATTGATGGATGTCCTAAGCAAATTTCTATTCCTGATTTATTTGCTTGTATGAATACGAAAAATCTATATCATGACTGGAATGCAAATTATTATTACCAGATTCATACAAGAACAAAGGGGAAAGCCTCTGATTGTATTGCGTGTGGAAAATGTGAAAGAGTGTGTCCACAGCATTTACCAATTCGCAAGATCTTAAAGGAAGCAGTTCAAGAATTTGAAAGCAAGTAATTTTTCTTAGTATGAGATATAGCATAGATTGAAAAAGGGTGGTGTACAATGTATAATTTACAGCTTCTTACATTTATTTCTGTTGCAGAGCAGGGTAGCTTTTCTAAAGCAGCAGATGCGTTGTTTATCTCTCCTACTGCGGTTATGAAGCAGATAAATGCGCTAGAAGAACGGTTAGGGATTTCAGTTTTTTCTCGAACAAATCAAGGACTTGAGCTTACTGAAGCTGGAAAAAGTCTTTTGGAGGATGCAAAGTATATCATTGACTATTCTTTTAAAGCAGTAGAAAAGGCAAAAAAAATTGAAGATCAGGAGAAATATCAAACCATACGCATTGGAACCTCTATAATGACGCCTGCTAAATTTCTTCTTGATGTATGGAATGATATTCACCAAAAAAATCCTTTTCTTAAACTAGAACTCATCCCCTTTGATAATAATACTGTGAATTCTGTTGAAATCTTAAAAAATTTAGGAAAGCATATTGATATTGTTGCGGGCTTATATGATGAAGAGTTTCTAAAGGAACGGCAATGCAATGCTGCATTCTTATACAATAAAAAGCTTCTATTTGCAATTCCTGTAACTCATGAGCTCCATAGTAAAACAGAAATAACAATGCAGGATTTAAAAAATAAAAGAGTACTATTGATTCATAAAAATTGGAATAAGTTTATTGATGCCTTAAGAGAAGATTTAATAAGAAACAATGTTATAGTTGAAGATTTTGATTTGTTTAATATTGTTGCGTTCAATCAAGCGGTGAAAGAAAATATTCCAATTATTACTGTGGAAGGTTGGGAAGATGTTCATCCTCTTTTAAAGATTGTCCCATCAAATTGGGAGTATAGAATTCCCTTTGGAATCTTCTATTCCTTACAGCCAGAAAAGCACATTAAGAATTTTATAGAAATACTACAAGAAATTACAACGGTCGAATTAGGGTAAGCAGAAATCTGTTTACCCTTTTTGTTTGAACTAAAAGTTTATGCGATGAACAAATAGGAAATTCCTTTTTTTGATATTTCATTTTAAAATTAAGTTGTATAAAGAATTTGGAGGAAATTTAGAATGAAATATGTAACATTATCAAATGGTGTAAAGATGCCAATGCTGGGATATGGTGTTTATCAGGTTTCTAAGGATGAATGTGAGCGTTGTGTTCTTGATGCCCTTTCTTTAGGATATCGTCATATTGATACAGCACAAAGCTATTTTAATGAGGAGGAGGTAGGAAATGCGATTGTAAAATCTGGTATACCTAGAGAAGAAATATTTATTACAACTAAAGTTTGGTTGGAGCATTATGGGTATGAGGAAACAAAAAAATCAATTTATGATTCGTTATGTAAATTACAAACCAGTTATATTGATTTGGTTTTACTTCATCAGCCTTTTGCAGATATTTATGGAGCTTGGAGAGCTTTAGAGGATTTATATGCGGATGGAAAGATTAAAGCTATTGGTATTTCTAACTTTTATCCAGACAGAATGATAGATATTTGTAGCTTTGCCCGGATAAAGCCAATGGTTAATCAAATTGAGCTTCATCCTTTAAATCAGCAGATAGATGCTCAAAAATGGAATGAAAAGTATGGGGTACAGGTGGAGGCTTGGGCTCCATTTGGAGAAGGCCGTGGCGGATTATTTACAAATGAAGTGATTGCAGAAATTGGTAAGAAGTATAATAAAACAAATGCTCAGGTGATATTACGCTGGGAGCTACAACGAGGGATTGTTATCATCCCTAAGTCTGTACATAAGGAGCGTATGGCACAGAATCTAGATGTGTTTGATTTTGAATTGACAGAAGAGGATATGAAGGTAATGTCAAGCTTGGATAAACAAGAGAGTTCCTTTTTCTCTCACAGAGATCCAAATATGGTAGAATGGTTTGCTAAGATGGTAGAAGAAAGAAAGCATAATAAAAACCACAAGAAGGAAAAAAAGAATTGGTAAGGAGAAAAATGAACATGAAAAAGCTAATTTCAATTTTAGGAACTGCACTTTGCTTTCTTTTCCTGTTGGCATCCTGTGGAAAAGAAGCTGAGGTTCCGCCTATTGTCCCTGATGAAAATCGTCCAACATTTGAGGATGCAACTACCTTAGTCATCTATTTTTCACAGCCAGATAATGTAGATAATAGTTCCGTAGTCATTGAAGGAGAAATCTTAGGAAATACACAGTATATGGCATATGTTATTCAAGAAAATACGAATGCAGATATCTTTCGTATTCTTCCTGAAATCCCTTATCCAACAGATCATAGTACACTTGTAGATTTAGCAAGTGAGGAAAAAAGTCAGGGAGCACGTCCAGCAATAAAGGATACTATCAAAAATTTTGAAAAATATGATGTCATATTTGTTGGATATCCAAATTGGTGGGGAGATATGCCAATGATCTTATATACACTTTTTGATACCTATGATTTTAGCAATAAGGTGATTATTCCATTTAATACACATGGTGGAAGTGGTTTTTCTAATACTATTTCAACAATCAAAAGGCTTGAGCCTCTGGCAGAAGTAAAGGATGGGAAATCTATTTCAAGAAATCATATTCAAGACGCAGAACAAGAGATTATAGATTGGGTTGTTCAGTTAGGCTTTAAAAAATAAAAAAGGAGAAAGACAAAATGAAAAAGAATTTTGGAGCACAGACATGGGTATATCCTATGCCAGTGTTTATTATTGCAACATATGATGAAAATGGAAATCCAGATGCTATGAATGCAGCATGGGGAGGGATTGTAGACAGAGGATATATTGGATTATGTCTGTCAGCTTCCCATAAAACCACAAAGAATATAATAAAAAATAAAGCTTTTACAGTTAGCGTTGCAGATACTAAGCACAGGATTGAAGCAGATTATGTAGGAGTAGAGTCAGCAAATCAAGTTCCTAATAAGATAGAAAAATCAGGCTTTACTATGGTGAAAAGTGAGTTTGTCAATGCACCTGTTATAAATGAGCTTCCAATGGCTTTAGAATGTGAGTATATAAAAACAACTCAAGAGGGTCTTATTATAGGAAAAATTATAAATGTCTGTGCTGATGAGGAGGTACTATCTGAAAATGGGAAAATTGATCCTGCAAAATTTTCTCCAATCACCTTTGACCCCGTGAATAATACGTATATTGCCTTAGGGAATCCAGTTGGTAATGCATTTTCTGATGGGACAAAGCTAAAGTGATATGGAAAAGAGAAGATTAGGAAAAACGGATTTATTTGTTAATCCTGTTGGTCTTGGATGTATGGGCTTATCTCATGCTTATGGGACAGCGACAGATGAGAGTGCTGCTATTCAATTTTTGAGAGAAGCCTATGAGGCTGGATATAATTTTTTTGATACAGCTGAATGCTATACTGGTCAAAATGAAGATGGTACTACAAGCAATAATGAAAGTATAGTTGGTAGGGCTTTAAAGGGGTTTAGAAAAATGGTTATTATTGCAACCAAGTTTGGGGTTTCTCATAAGGGAGAATATTTGGAATTGGATTCCTCACCCAAAAGAATTAGAGAATCTCTTGAAGGATCTCTTGCTAGATTACAAACCAATTATATAGACTTATATTATCAACATAGAATTGACCCTAAGGTAGCACCAGAGGTGGTAGCTTCTGTAATGAAGGAATTTATTGCTGAGGGCAAGATAAAGGCTTGGGGAATCAGCGAAGCTAATGAGGAGTACATAAGAAGAGCACATGCTGTTTGTCCAGTTACAGCAATACAAAATCGATATTCTATGCTTGCAAGAGGATATGAAAGTTTATTTCCTCTTTGTGAGGAATTAGGAATAACCTTTGTAGCTTTTTCACCTTTAGGAAATGGGTTTTTATCCTGTATTTATAATGAAAATTCAACATTTGAAAAAGGGGATTTTAGAAATTCAATGCCTCAATATACAGAAGAAGGATTCAAAAGAGCAAAAGCTCTTATTGAATTACTAAAGACAATGGCAGCAAAAAAGAAGACTTCTCCTGCACAACTATCTTTGGCTTGGATGCTATGCAAAAATAAGAATCTAGTAACGATTCCTGGTAGCAGAAAAATAGAAAATATGAAATCCAATTTTGAAGCAGGAAATGTGATTATTACAAAGGAAGAACTTATTCAAATAGATGATTTATTAGATCAATCAAATATCCCTGTGTTTGAGGGACATCAATCTAAATAAAAGGAAGTGGAAGATATGAAAAAAATTTTAAAATCAATATATTTATTACTTGGATGCTTTATGGTTTTATTTGTTTTGGCATCTTGTACAACTCATGGAGGAGAAAATCCTCCAACAAATGATACTCCTCCTTCTGAGGAGGAGATAACCCTAGACAACGACTTTGTTGTATCCAGCAAGATTTTGATTGTCTATTTTTCAAAAACGAATACAACAGAGGACGTTGCTTTAAGAATTAAAGAATATACAAATGCAGATATTTTTGAAATTGAAAGAAAAGAACCTTATCCAGAGGAATACACACCAACAACAGAGGAAGCCAAGGAAGAAAAGGACACGAATGCTCGACCACTTTTGAAAGCTTATTTACCTAAGGAAGTTATTTCACAATATGATACTATTTTTGTTGGGTTTCCTATTTGGTGGCATACTGCCCCTATGCCTGTTCTAAGCTTTCTCAATTTCTATGATTTTTCTGGAAAAACCATTTATACCTTCTGTACAGCTGCTTCTAGTCCAATTACAGAAAGTACCGCTGATATCAAGAGCAATAGCAAAGGAGCCACAGTGATTGAGGGAAAGAAGTTTTCTAGAAATGATAGTGGTATAGAGGAATGGATTCATTCTTTAAATTTGGAAATTAAAAATGAAGTAGGAGAAGAAACAGCTGGTCTAACCTATGAAAAAAATGGTAATTCTTATACTGTGACAGGTTCAGGAGATGCAGAAGAAATTGTTATTCCTGCAATACATGAAGGATTACCTGTAACTGAAATAGGAGAAAGCGCCTTTGCATATAGCAGACATAATGCAAAAATTACCTCTGTTGTCCTTCCTGATTCAGTTGAGATTATTGGATTAAATGCTTTTTACAATAGAAGTGAGCTTATATCTGTAAAAATAGGAGAAAACAGCCAACTTAAAACGATAGGAAAAAATGCATTTTCAGGAAACCATTCTTTAACAAGTATTTATATTCCGTCAGGTGTTGTTGAAATAGGAGATAGTGCTTTTAATAATTGTGGTGCATTAGATTCTATTGTGGTTGCGAGTGATAATCCAATTTATTCTAGTGAGGGAAATGCTTTAATTGAAACAGCAAGTCATACCCTACTACGAGGAACAAATCGTACAACAATCTCTACTGGTGTTACAAGCATTGCAGATTCTGCATTTAGAAGGTGTACAACTTTAGAAGAACTATCCATTCCATCAACTATTCAAAAAATTGGAAATTATTTTATTGCGGATAGCAGTATAACAAAAATTGTGTATCAGGGTACAGAAGAGCAATGGAACGCCATAGATAAAAGTGATAGAATGTGGAATTATGGAAATCGTGATGTTGAAGTAGAATTCAAAACAGAATCTAAAATTTTAATTGCTTATTTTTCTTGGTCAGGAACAACAACGAGATTAGCTGAACATATTAAGAATCAAATTCCTGATGCCACAATGTTTCAGATTGAAAGAGTAACCCCATATAGTACAGATTATAATACTGTGGCTTATGGAGAGGCAAAGGAGGAAGCGGATAGTAATGCTCGTCCTCCAGTTAAAAATTTACTTTCCGAAGAAGAGATGAGTGAGTTTGATATAATTATTCTTGCTTATCCAATTTGGTGGCATACTGCCCCTATGGTGGTAGGAACTTTCCTTGAAACCTACAATTTGGAAAATGTTGATATTTATCCAATCACACAATCAGCTTCTATGAATACTGCACAATTTGCAGAGTCCTTTGAATTTATAAAGGAGTGTGCAAAAAATGCCAATGTTTTTGAAGGCCTTGGAACAAAGAGTACAAGCGTGATTGATGATTATTTATTGAAATATAGTTTATTGCCATAGGAGATAAATATGAGAGAAATTAAAGAAAAGGCCATTCTACAAATAGGGAATAGCAATATAAATATTGGCTTTTATGATATGGAAATTGCTTCTGAATTTATAAAGCAATTTCCATTGAACTTGGTTTTGGAACAAGCCATGAACCGTGAATATTGTAGTGATGCTTTACCTTTTGTACCAGTTTGTAAAGAGCATAATCAAACTTTCTTTGAGGTTGGAGATTTAGCGTATTGGAAAAAAGGAAATGCGTTTGCGTTTTTCTATGCAGAAGGGATAAGTCAGGAGGTTCCTTCTGGCATTGTCGTGCTTGGTAAGATTTTGTCAGATTTATCCATATTTAGAGATATGCCTGCAAGTATCAAGATTATATTGAAGAAGCAATAAAGCCTATGAAAAAACTTTTGAATATCTTATTATTAGCTATATTATTCCTTTTGTCCTCTTGTGGGACATCTGATTTACCAGATTCTTCTTTGGATTTTAATCCTCCTAAGGATGATACTGAAAATATTAAGGAAGAGGATAAGAGAGGAAAAGTGGATACAGAAGTCTATAACACAGCATCTGTTTATGTTAAATTAAAAATCATAGCAGGCAATATAGAAATTGAAGCGATCCTGTTTGATAATCAAACCTCAAGAAGTGTTGCAGAAATGCTACCCTTAACCATAGAGATATGGCAACCTGCCTTAGGGTTTGCGAGTGCTTTTGATTTGCCACAGAGCTTTCCTTATTTTGAGCAGGAGCCTCCTCAAAGAGGCTATGAACTTGGGTCCCTAGCTTATTGGATGCCAGGACCAAGTATAGCTATGATTTATAATGATGATAGATACCAGACGGTTGTTCCAGTTGTTCCGATTGGAAAGATCAATGGGGATATACGTTTCTTAGAAAGCTATGAAGGAACAATAACAATTGAAGCTGTGGAATGAAGGAGGTTCTAAAATGGCAAAAAAAATAATCAAATTATTTGTTGATGCTGTTATGTTTGTTTTGTTTTTACTTCTTATGGAGGAACATTTAATATCAGATGGGATACATGAATGGTTAGGGATTACTTTATTTTTGTTGTTTATTATTCATCTTCTATTAAACATAAAGTGGTTTTCCAAAATAGGGAAAGGAAAATATTCAGGTTATCGAATTACCCTGCTTGTTGTAGATTTAAATCTGGCAGTAGCTATGATATGCTGTATACTCAGTTCCATTTTTGTTTCAGGCGTAGTCTTTGCAGGTCTGAATTTGCGAGGTAAGGAGTTTGGCAGAACCTTACATTTGGTATCTACAGCATGGGCATTTATACTAATGGCTATCCATTTGGGATTGCATTGGAATATGGCTGTGGGTATGACAAAGAAGTTACCACTTTCCAAATTCAAAAGAAGTATTTTAAAATGGGGGTTTCGTGTTATTGTTTTAGGCTTGTGTATCTATGGAATTGTTATATTTATTGAACGTAGATTTTACGAGGAGTTATTCTTTATAACCTCCTTTAAAAGCTTTGATATGTCTGTGCCTACCTTTGTTTATTTCTTTCAAACCTTTGCATTAGCAGTAGTTTTTATAGGAGCAACATATTATATAAAATCAATTTGTATTTTTGTAAAGAAGGAGCAACGAAATGAAAAAACGAATTAATATAATCACAGGACTTATTTTAATTATTTTATCAATGCTATGGGCAAGCTCTTGTACCTCTGCAATAGCTATTGATAATGAACCAGAAAAGCCAGTAACAGGAAATAGTGAAGCTTTGGTAGTATATTTTTCATGGTCTGGGAATACGCAGATTTTAGCCAATATAATAGCAGAGAAAAGAAATGCGGATTTGTTTCGTATAGTTCCAGAGGTTCCTTATACAAATGAAGATGTATTTAGTAGAGCACAGGAAGAGCTTAACAATGGAGTAAGACCGCCACTAGCAGAGCATATTGATCATGAAATTATGGACAGATATGAAATTATTTATATTGGATTTCCTGTATGGTGGTATGATCTTCCTATGCCTGTTTGGAGTTTTTTAGAAGAGTATGATTTTTCTGGGAAAACCATAGTACCCTTCTTTTCTCATAATGGTAGTTCCTCAGGGGCAAGCAGTATTTCAACAATTCGTAGGCTTTGCCCTAATTCAACGATAATAGAAAGGTATTTATCTATACGTGGGTCAAATGTAAATAGTGCTGAGGCAGACGTTATACAGTGGATTAATAATTTAAATATATAGGAGAAATAAGAAAATGAATAGACCTTATACAATATGTCATATATTTTGCGCTCTTGATGGCGCAATCGTAGGTAACTATATGTACGCTCCTGAAACAACGGCAGCAAGGGAACAGTATGGAAAGTTACGCGCAACCTTTAACAGCAATGCCATTTTATATGGAACAACGACAATGCTTGATTTTTGTGATGGATATGTAGATAATTTAAAAGCAAGCCAGCCAATCAATCGTGAGGACTATATTGTGGCATCTCAAGAAAAAAATTATGTTATTGCCATAGATTCTTTAGGAAAGCTTGCCTATTCTAATAATTGCTTAGTAAGACATGGAATAAAACAGCAAATTATTGTTGTATTGTCTACAAAAGTGGAGGATGCCTATCTGCAATACCTTCAACAGCTGAAAATTTCTTATATTTTTGCAGGAGAAACTTCTTTAGATTGTGAAATTATTATGAAAAAATTAAAAGAGAAATTTGGAATAGAACGGCTTTTAATAGCAGGTGGAGGCTATACAGATTGGGCATTTGCAGATGCGGGAATGATAGATGAGCTAAGCTTGGTTTTAGCTCCAGCAGCAGATGGAGAACATCAGGTTAGTGTGTTTCAAAGAAATGAATCTTCAAGGCATTCCTCTATAACCTTTACACTAAAAGAGGTTCAGCAGGTAAATGGGAATGGAGTATGGCTACGCTATACCTTCAATAATGCCAAAAAATAAAGGGGTGAGTAGGAATGAAGGTTTTATTAGTCAATGGTAGCCCCCACAAAGAGGGGTGCACTTATACAGCACTTAAAGAGATTGCAGATACTTTAGAATCCTGTGGAATTGAAACAGAAATCTTTTGGATTGGCAATCATAACTTTGGTGGATGTATCGCCTGCAAAAGTTGTGTAAAGACAGGGCAATGCGTATACAAGGATTCAGTGAATGAGTGTCGAAAAAAAGCGTATGAGGCAGATGGATTTATATTTGGAACGCCTGTTCATTATGCGGCAGCAAGTGGTTCAATGACCTCCTTTATGGACAGATTGTTTTATAGTGAATTATGTGGAAATGGGAATAAGGCATTTTATCTTAAGCCTACCGCAGCAGTAATGTCTGCTCGGCGTGCAGGAACAACTGCAACTTTTGATCAGATGAACAAGTATTTTACGATTCAGGAAATGCCAATCGTATCCTCTCGGTATTGGAATATGGTACATGGTACAAATCCAGAAGAGGTTAGAAAGGATGCAGAAGGTATGCAGACAATGCGTATCTTGGCGAGAAATATGGCTTATATGCTAAAGTGTAGGGAAGTGGCTGAAAAAGCAGGAATATCTGCACCTAAACGTGAGCCAAGCGTGTTCACAAACTTTATAAGAGAGTAAAATCTTATGAAAAAAATAATAATAGGTATTATTGTCGTTTGCGTATCAATTATATCATCGTTTACGCTTTTCAGTTGTCATAGCAAAGACAATACGAACGTGGGTGGTAGCAACGCTGGTCAGATGGGAAACGAAGGAAATATGATAGATAGCTCTGTTGTTACGATGGGGACGGAAACCTATCGCGGGTTTCTTGTGGATAACGTTTATCACTCCAAAAATAATGGTGATATTCATTTTCATATTTATGTTCCCAAAAGTTACGACGGAAACAAGCCTTATGCACTTTACGTTTCGTTGTGCGGATATGGTGGATACTACTTTCAAGGCGTTGGCATAAATCTACGTCAAGAAAACTTTGTATTTGAAGCGCAAAAATATAATTTAGAAATGATTATCGTTGCACCACAACTAAATGATTGGGGGAATATATCTGCTAATCAAACGATAGCATTGACTGAATATTTAATAAGTGCATATAACATTGAGAAATCAAAAGTGTATATGAACGGCTATTCAGGTGGTGGAGAAACATTGTCACTTGTTATGGCAAAGAAGCCTGAATTGTTTTCAGCTGTTTTACACGTCAGTTCTATTTGGAATGGAGAAGTTCAACCACTTGCAAACAATAAAGTACCGGTTTATTTTGTGATAGGAGAGCGTGACGAGTATTACGGATCAACACGCATCAGCAGAACGTATGAAACGCTTTGCGGACTTTATAGGGCGCAAGGGCTGAGCGACGAACAAATAAACAATTTGGCGGTGTTGGACGTAAAGCCGCAGAGTTACTTTACAGAACGTGGTGCAAAAAGTCAACATGGCGGTGGAGGTTTGTTTGCTTTTGATGAGAATATTATGGATTGGCTATTCAATAGGTAAAATGAAGGAGACGCAATGATGAAAAAATTTATAGTTTTTGTTTTGGCAGTCATATTATCTTTTTGCACATTGACTGCTTGTACAAGTGGAATTATGGATGAAGGAAATAATGAGGTTGTTACGCCTATTCCCAATATGATTTCAGAGATTCCGAAAGCCTTTTATTCAATTGCAAATGAACAAGGTACGCTTGTTGAATTGTGGTATAATACATATGAATCATTTTCTTATGGAACCACAAATTTGCCCCTATCTAAACGGGCAATTGTTTATTTGCCTTTTGGATATTCTGATGGAATTAAATATAATGTTATGTATATGATGCATGGTGGCTGGAGCAATGAAGCAGGGCTTTTGGGAACCCCTGAAAGTCCAACGAATTTTAAGAATGTTATTGATAATGCGATAGAAAATGGTATTTTTGCACCACTCATTATTGTATGTCCAACATATAACAATACCAATGCAAATGGACAGGATAGTGATAATTATAGTCTAGCCTTGCAACTTACACATAATTACCACAATGAGCTTGTGAACGATTTAATTCCAGCAGTAGAGGGCAGATATTCCTCTTATGCTCAAAGTACGAATACAATGGACTTGATTGCTTCCCGCGACCATCGTTCGTTTATGGGATTTTCTATGGGTAGCGTTACTACTTGGCGTACTTTTGAATATTGTCTTGATTATTTCCGTTATTTTTTCCCTTCAAGTGGTTCAATCACGTCTAGTGGAAGTTATATGGAAAATATTGTTAAGAAGTCAGGTTATACAGCAAACGATTTTTTCATTTATGCAATGTCAGGTACAAACGATTTTGCTTATTCAGGATTTACTGCACAAATAAATGCTATGCTTGCAACTGATACTTTTATAAAAGCAGATAACAAAAAAGATGGCAATCTTGCCTACAACGTCAAAGAGGGATATTCTCATAATGGTATGGCACAAATAGAATATTTTTATAACGCACTTTCTTGGGTATGGAAAGGAAAAAACGAGGTGGCACAATCAGACTATACAGCAGAAACAAAAATTACTGATGTGATAAACGATCCTGTATTTGGAAATTGGGGAAGAATGATATTCCCTGTAAATAGTGGATACTATGGTGGCACAACGCTTGGCAATCTATCACTTACTTGGTATCAAAATATCAATGTCAACCACACAGTAGAAATTTGTAATTATTTTAAGAATCAAACGCTAGAAGGGAATCAGGTGTTTTATGATATTTATACAGAGGGGGAAAAGATGGCTGATCCACACAAAGCGGACACAGGCTTGTTCTTTTTCAGAGGTGAGAAAAATGCACCCTTTGCTGTAACCTGTGCAGGTGGAGGCTGGGCCTATGTTGGGGCTATGCATGATAGTTTTCCTCATGCCTTAGAATTAAGCAAGAGAGGCTATAATGCTTTTGCAATCATCTATCGTCCAGGAGCCCAGACAGCTTATGAGGATTTAGCTCGTGCCATATCCTTTATTTTTATGAATGCTAAAGCATTGGGTGTAGATACAAATGGATATTCTGTTTGGGGTGGTAGTGCAGGTGGAAGAATGACAGCAACGATTGCCTCCTATGGAGTAGAAGCATTTGGAGGAAATTCTTTAATACCTAAGCCAAGTACAGCTGTGATTCAGTACACAGGCCATACAGATTATAATCCTATGGGCGAAGTGCCTACCTTTGTAACGGTTGGCGAAAATGATGGAATCGCTAATTATCAAACGATGAAAAGAAGAATAGATATTTTAAATGCTATGGGAGTTCCTACGGAGTATCATGCTTATAGGGGCTTAGGACATGGATTTGGTTTGGGTGTTGGTACAATTGCAGAAGGATGGCTAGATTTAGCAGTAGAATTTTGGATGAATCACAAGAGTTAATTTCATAAGCGTGAAGATAGGGGGGCGCAGCTTTATACTGAATATTGTTTTATAAATACAATCGTTTGTCACTTTTGTGTAATTTAAAATAAAACGAAATTGAAGGAAATAAAAATTTAGAGCATATTTCGTTGAATTTTTACTATGAATTCGGTATAATATTAAATAATTATGAGAAGAAAGGAAAAGTTTATGAAAAATTATACAAAAGTAACTAGTAAGTTTATTGAAGATATTCAATCTGAAGTAACCATTTATAAGCATAATAAAACGGGTGCACGTATTTGTACCATTGCAAATGATGATTCAAATAAGGTATTTTCTATTGCGTTTAGAACGCCACCTATGAATAATGGAGGCTTAACCCATATTCTTGAACACTCTGTTTTATGTGGTTCAAAAAATTATCCAGTAAAGGATCCGTTTGTAGAATTATTGAAAAGCTCTTTAAATACATTTTTAAATGCATTTACATTCCCTGATAAAACGATGTATCCTTGTGCAAGCCAAAATGATAAGGATTTTAAAAATCTGATGAGCGTTTATATGGATGCTGTTTTTTATCCACAAATTTATGCTCATGAGGAAATCTTTATGCAGGAGGGATGGCATTATCATATCTTAGATGAAAATGAGCCAGTTCAATATAATGGTGTTGTTTATAATGAAATGAAGGGAGCCTTCTCTGATCCTCAGCAAATTTTATTTAGAAATTTAATGCATTCCTTGTATCCTGATACGGCTTATGGCTTTGAATCTGGCGGAGATCCAGCATATATTCCAGATTTAACCTATGAAGAGTTTAAAGAATTCCACTCTAAATATTATCATCCAAGCAATTCTTATATTTTCTTATATGGAAATTGTGATATGGAAGAGAGAATGGCATGGTTAGATGAAGCCTATTTAAAGGATTTTGATCATATTGATTTTGATACAACTATAAAGTATCAAAAGCCATTTGCAAAACCAATATCTCAAACAGGATATTATCCAATGGCTAAGGAAGCACCGTTAGATAATAAGAGCTTCCTGTCCTATAATGTAGCTTTTCCTACAACACTAGATCCAAAGCTTATGATTGCAACATCTACATTAGTTGATGTTCTATTGAATAATCCAGGAGCTCCTTTAAAACAAGCGTTAATTGATGCAAACCTAGGCGCAGATGTTATGGCTGCCTTTGATGATGGACTATTACAGCCTATTTTAGGAATCATTGTAGTGAATGCAGATGAGAAAAGAGAGCAGGAATTTATTGAGCTAGTAGATTCAACATTAAGGGATTTATTATCAAAGGGGTTAGACCATGAGGCTTTAAAATCCTTAATCAATTATCAGGAATTTAAGGTTCGTGAGGGCAAATTTGGACGTATGCCAAAGGGCTTAGAAATTGAAATGAATTGTTTAAGCTCATGGCTTTATGATGAAGATCAGCCATTCTCTAAGCTAGAGAATTTAAAATATTATCAGGAATTAAGAGAGGATATTGAAAAAGGATATTTTGAAAAGATTATTGAAGACCATATTTTAAATAACCCTCATAAGAGCTTTACAAAGCTTTGTCCTTCTCATACCTGTGCAGAAGAAAAAGAGGCAGCATTGACTGAAAAATTAGCTAATTTTAAGGCTTCTCTATCTAAGGATGAGATTACAGCCTTAATTGAAAAGAATAAGGCATTAGCTGTATATCAGTCTACACCATCAACGGCAGAGGAAATTGCAACGCTTCCTAAGCTTGAATTAGAGGATTTAAATCCAAAGCCTGAAAAGCTAAACTGTGAAAAGATTAGCGGAACATTTGATACACTTTATTCTGATTATTTCACCAATGGAATTGATTATATGAATTATTCCTTTGATTTAACAGGAATAGATGCAAAGGATTTACAATATGTAAAGCTTCTTTGTGATCTATTTATGAATTTATCTACGTCAGATAAATCCTATTTTGAAATTAATCAGTGGGTACAAAATTACACAGGCGGTATCACATTTGCAGTTTCTCCTTATAAAACGGTAAAGCGTGAAACAAGAGTTAATCTGGGAGTTTCCTTTAGTGCTTTAGAAAAGAATGTTGGCTTGGTAACGGATTTAATTCACGAAATTATTTTTAAGACAAATTTTAAGGATTTCAAGAGATTATATGAAAGAATGAATGAGCTAAATGCTGGTCTTGAGATGAGTGTTGCAAATCGTGGACATGTTGTTAGTTTGATTCGCGCATCTTCTTATTTTGATGAAGCAAGCTATCTAAACGATTCAATTAGTGGTATTGGCTATATTGATTTCATTCATGATCTCTTTGTTAATTTTGAAGCAAAGAAGGAAGAGCTTGCTGGTACGTTAGAATCTTTGGTAAGCAAGCTATTTAATCAGCAGAAGTTCATTTTACGATTTACAGGTAAGAAGGAAGCTTTAGATGCAGCTATGCCTGTTGTAGAAAACTTCTATAATAAATTAGAAAATAAGGCTTACCGCTTTAGTTCTGTTTATGAGCCTAAGCTTTTAAATGAGGGTATTAAGACTCAATTTGATGTCAACTTTGTGGCAAGAGCAGGTAGCTATAATGCACCTTTCCATGGAGCGATGTATGTACTAAATAATGCATTAAGCTTAGACTATTTGTGGATGCAGGTTCGTGTTCATGGTGGTGCTTATGGTTGTATGCTAAACACTCAGGAAACTGGTGGTATTGGATTTACCTCTTACCGTGATCCTGAAATTGCAAGAACAAAGCAGGTGTATGAGGATGTTGTTTCTTATATTGAAAATCTAAATCCAAGTGAGGAGGATTTATTAAAGTATAAGATTGGTGCTATTGGTGGTTTAGATACAGTGCTACATGCTAGTGATAAGGGAGCAAAGGCTCAAAGTGATTATATGGCTGGAAATTCTTATGAAATTCAATCTAGAATTCGTAAGGAAGCTATAAACGCAACATCAAAGGACTTAGTAAATTTAGCTCCATTATTTAAAGAAGCCTTATCTACTGATTGTCTATGTGTTATAGGTAATGCGAATAAAGTTGATGCAAATAAGGCTTTATTTAAGGAAGTAAGAAATTTAACAAAATAATTCTAATATGAAATGATTAAGTTGTCCTTGTAATGGGGCAACTTTTTGGTTTTTAAAAAACCCAGCTATGCTAGTGAATAATTTCTTTGGTTTTTCCCACTATTACCTAGTATCATTTTTCTTGCATTATCGTCAAAAAATGATAAAATAATAATTAACATAATTGTAAATTGGCAAGGGGAAGAGCGTGGGAGATAATTTAATTGTAGGATTTAATGGCGAAGTACAGCGCGGTTATGGAGAAACCTTATTATATGGATTAGGATATGAAAGATTTTATGATGATTCATTGGATACTAGCAAAAATAATTACAAGGATTCCTGTGTAATGTCAGGAATTATTACGACTTTCTATACAACAGGAATTGTTGAAAATACTCAAATGTATAAATTAACTTCAAATGAATATCAAAAATGGTGGGGAAACCAAAATTTATGGACTGCAAATGTTACAGCTTATGTTATGTGTAATATAAGAGAAGAAGTTCTTTACGGATTAAAATGAAATTGGGAGATGATTTGAAATGATACAAGTAACTAATGTATCTAAAACGTATCAAACAAAAAGCGGGATTGCGGTTGAGGCTTTGAAAGATGTATCTTTGCAATTTAAAAATAAAGGATTATATTTTATATTGGGAAAGTCTGGCTCTGGGAAAACGACTCTATTAAATTTGATTTCTGGATTAGATAAACCAACAACTGGAACAATCTCAGTTTATGGAAGTCCAATAAAGGATATAGATGCTTTTCGGAATTCTTTTGTTGGTATTGTATTTCAAGAAAATAATTTATTATATGAATTTAATGTAAAAGGAAATGTAGAATTAGCTTCTAAACTTCAAGGATTAAAAAGCACAAAAGAAGACATATTATCTGTGCTAGAGCAAGTAGAAATTAAAGAGCTAGTGGATCGAAACATAGATGAGCTTTCAGGGGGCCAAAAGCAAAGAGTTGCCATAGCACGAGCAATTCATAAAAAATCAAAGCTTCTTATAGCAGATGAGCCAACAGGATCATTAGATTCAACTACTGCAAAATCAATCTTTTCTTGTTTAAAAAAATTATCAGAGAAGCAATTAGTTATTGTGGTTACGCATGAGGAAGAATTTGCATATGCCTATGGGGATGAAGTTATTTTATTAGAGGATGGTTCTGTAAAGAAAGTAGAATCACTTTGTGCAATTTCTGAAATTAAATCTCAAGAAGAAGGTACCAAAAGAAGATATATTCCAGTTATTAGTTCTTTGAAAATTGGTTTAATGAGTATGAAAACAAAATTGACGAGATGTTTTTTGATTATACTTCTTTCTGTATTTTCTTTTACGTGCTTTGGAGTTGCCTTGGCAACAGGAACCTACAATAAAACGAATACCATTCTTAATGAATTAAAGAAAAATGACTATATTGATCCTTTTGCCATACAAACAAGAAGGAAAAAAGATTCCTCAATTTTTCAAGCCTACATTTATCCAAAGGAGTTAGAAAAAATCAATCAGGATTTAGATCTAAATTTGAGAGGGGTAGTGGAAGGATATGAAACCAAAAGTAATTTTTATAATCGAGATATCCTGAACAAAGGCTCAGGTCAGGAATATTGGGATGCCTTATCTCTGTCAACATTAAATGGTTATATTACAAATGCAGACGAATTAGGATTTACTATCAAGGGAAGATATCCTGTAAGCAAAAATGAAATTGTGATTCCCTATTATTTCTATCAAAGCTTTAAAAAATATGGATACTCGTATAAGGATATTACAATCCTTCCAGAGGATATTACAGAAGATGTGCTAATAGGAAAAACCCTTATTCTAGATCGAGGGATTTATGAAGTGGAAAAACTACACTTTACGATAGTAGGAATATTAGATACAGAGCTATTTTTAGATGGATATGAGGATTTATTCCAGTATAATTATTTCAAAGAGGATTTAGAAAGAAAAAAATCAAGGATAGAAACAATACAAATTTGTAGTCTTCATTCAGTCGGGTACATAACAGAAGAGGCTGTAAAGGAATATTTTATTGAAGAAAATGGATATGAGTATCTTTTAGACAAAATGCCAAATGAAGCAAAAATAAAACAGACAATATTTTATTTGGATAATTTTGGAAATGATAGCAATATATATGAGCTCTTTAATTCAACGCTTGTTTGGATAGATGATATAGATTTTTGGATGAATACATGTAAATATATAGGAAGTATTTTTGGTGTGATTTTAGCTTTATTTTCAGGAATTCTTTTATTTTCCTTTATTAATATTTTAATGAAGCAAAAGGAAAAGGAAATGGGAATATTTAGAGCCTTGGGAGCTAGAAGTAGAGATGTATTTTTTGTGTTTTTTGGAGACGGTATTTTTATAGGGCTTATTAGTTTCTTGTTTTCATTGATTGGTACTTTTATTGCATTATTCTTTTTGAATCAAGAATTTCAGAAGTCCTTTCAAATTGATTTTTCCTTATATTCTTTTAGCTTTTTACATGCTCTTTATATGTTCCTTTTGATATTTGCTGTAATTTTTATAGCAACTGCTTATCCCATTTTAAGATATACAAAAAGGCCTTTAGTAGAACTATTAAAAAGAAATTAGTGATGAAAGGAGTACCTTATGCTATACTACAAGAAAATTGATTCCATTGTAGGAGAAATTACAATAGTTTGTGATGATGAAAATTTAATTGCTGTATGGATTGAGGGACAAAGTGACGAGGAAAACTACAATTTGACTCAGCTTATTCAAAAGGAAGCATCCATTATTAGTCAAACTGAAAGCTGGCTAAAAAGATACTTTAATCTAGAAAGACCCCAAATCTCTGAGCTACCTATAAAATTTATGGGAACTCCCTTTCAGCTGATGGTATGGGAGGAGCTTTGTAAAATACCTTATGGAGAAGTGACAACCTATAAAGCAATTGCCCTGCAAATAGCGAAGAAAATGAATAAGGCTAAGATGTCTGCTCAGGCAGTAGGACAAGCTGTTGGAAGAAATCCGATTTCTATTATTGTTCCTTGTCATCGTGTCATTGGATCAAATGGAGCTATGATTGGATATAATGGCGGTATATCTATAAAAGAGAAGCTATTAAGACTAGAAAAAGAGAACCTCAAATGAGGTTTTTTTCTTTTTTAAAATTTCGATTAGATTCGCATCTAAAGTATGGTAAAGTATGAAATCAAAGGAAGGATGCATATGAAATATTTTGGTACTGATGGAATTCGTGGAATTCCAAATCAAAAGCTAAGTGTTGAATTTGTTGCAACTGTGGGAAAGGCTTTGTCTGTATTAAATGTGAATAATGTAATAGTAGGAACAGATACTAGAGAGTCTAAGGATATGATAGCCTATGCTTTGATTTCAGGAGCATTGGCTCAAGGACTTTGTGTAGAATATGTTGAGGTTATTCCAACTCCAGGAATTTTATATTTGTCTAAAATAAAAAATACGATAGGAGTTATGATTACAGCCTCTCATAATCCGTATTTTTATAATGGCATTAAAATTATAAAAAACGGGAAAAAGCTTACAGAAGTAGAGGAGAAACAAATAGAAGCATTTTTAAATAATCCAACTCTGAGGTTAATGGAAATTGGAAGTCTTATTGTTTCCTCTAAGCTAGTTAAAGAATATCATAAAATGCTTTTTCCATATGCTATCTCAACTCATTTGAGGATTGCGGTGGATTGTGCAAATGGCGCAACCTATAAGATTGCCCCTCTATTATTTAACCTAATTACAGGTTCTTTATTTGTTATTAATGATTGTCCAAATGGAAAAAACATTAATGAGGGGTGTGGGGCAACCTGCTTGAAGCAGTTATCTAAAATAGTTGTAGAGGAGCATTGTGATTTAGGAATTGCCTTTGATGGAGATGGAGATAGGATTATTTGTGTAGATAGCAAAGGGATTCCTGTGGATGGGGATTTACTTCTATATGTGTTTGCTTGTTATTTAAAGGATAAAAATCTTTTGCATAAGAATACAATTGCTTTAACCATAATGAGTAATTTAGGAGTTGTTCGAGGATTAAACAAAAGAGGAATTCAAACCATAGAAACACCAGTAGGGGATAAATATATCGCAGAGGCAATAAAGGAAAATAATTTATCCTTGGGAGGAGAAAATAGTGGGCATATTATCTTTCCAAGGATTACAACTACTGGAGATGGAATACTACTTGCAATGAAGCTGATTCAGATTTTAGAGGAAACAAATACATTACTGGAGGATTGGTTTTCTGATTTGATTTTATATCCAGACAAACTACAAAATGTTTCTGTCAAAAATAAAACAAGGGTAATGGGAGTACCCTTGCAAAATCAAATTGAAGAAATAAAAGAAGAACTTCATCACGATTGCAAAATTATAGTTCGTCCTTCAGGAACAGAGGATTGCATTCGAGTGAGTGTAATGGCTAAAACAGAAGAGCTTGTTTCTGAATATGAGGAAAGGCTTGTTTCCTTTATTCGTCAGCTGGACGTCTCATAGCAATAGAATCACGGAGCTTGATTTCTCCATTTATGACAAGTCTTTGACTTGAACGATTCATTAAAATACTAGTTAATAGCGTAAATGCCTTTTCTCCCATTTCGTTTGGATCCTGATGTATTGTGGTTAAGGAAGGCTTGAGGTATTTAGATATTTCTAAATCATCATATCCAGTAACTGAAATGTCTTCAGGAACACGAATGCCTTCTTTCTCTAAACCTTGGATTAATCCAATTGCCATTAAATCACTAGCGCAAACAATCGCTGTTACATCGGTTTGACTGAAATACTTGGCGGCCTCTATTCCACAAGCCTCACTAAAATCCCCATAATAGATGTATTTAGGATTGTAATCTATGTTATTTATGACCTGACCAATAATATATCCTGCAAAACGCTCATTACTAACAAATGAGTTTTTATCTCCGTGGATAAATCCAATTTTTGTATGATTGTGCTTGATTAAAATTTCTACAAGCTGGGCCACTGTATTTATATTTTCGTTATGGATTGTCGCAACCATATCTCCTGTTAAAATGTTGTCATAAAGAACGGTTGGATAAATAGCAGAGCTTAATTCCTTTAATAAATTGCTTTTATAATTTAGGCCTGCAATAAATGAGCCGTCAAAATTGTTTTGCTTCATAAATTCATTATAGGGTAAATTGATTGACTCAATAGGAGTTTGCACCACTTCAAAGTTATTTTTTCTTGCATAACTGGAAAAGGCTAGACCAAGGGGCATAATAATGTTGGCTTGATTTGCAATATTTCCATTATCATAAATAAAGCATAATCTTCTTAATGTTTTTACAGAGAGTCGTTCGTCTCTTGATTTATAGCCATGAGCCTTAGCATAGGTGATTACCATCTGCTTTGTTTCTTTAGAAACATCAAAAGCACCATTTAGTGCTTTGGATACAGTGGATATAGATAAATGAAGTTCTTTTGCGATATCTTTTACTTTCATAGACAACACCTCTTTACTTAATTATAAGGTGTTTAGCTTGATATATCAAGTTTTTTCGTTAAAATATCGAAATATTTTCGATAAAAGTATTCGTTTTTTGAAAATTTTCGATTTTGCTATAAAAACGCTTGCAAACCTTAGTAAAACGCTTTAAAATACAAATATATTGTACGATAAAAAGAATAAGAAGGAGGAGTAACCATGAATTTCAAGCGAAATGCAGGTGTGCTTTTACACATTACGTCCCTTCCCTCTGCCTATGGTGTGGGAACCTTAGGGGATGTGGCATTTGGATTTGTGGATTGGATGGAAAAGGCTGGTTTAAAAATCTGGCAGGTATTGCCCTTAGTTCCGACCAATTTTGGAGATTCGCCATATCAATCTGTTTCTTCAACAGCTTTAAATTATTATTTCATAGATTTTGATATTTTACATAAGAAGGGCTTGTTGAAAAAGAAAGATTATGAAACCCGAAAATTCAGTGAGTATGTGAATAGAGTGAATTACAGCCTGTTATTTACTGAAAAAACAAAGGTTCTACGATTAGCCTTTGAAAAATTTAATAAAAAGGATCCTTCCTTTGTTCTTTTTGAGCAAAAGGGAGATTATCGGGATTTTGCATTATTTATGACGCTAAAGGCTATGCATGAATATCGTCCTTGGAATCTTTGGGAGAAGGAATATCAAAATTATTCTGAAGAACTAGAGAAGCATATTCTTGCAGAATATAAAAATGATTATTTATTTTGGGTTTGGACTCAATATGAGTTTTTAGAGGAATGGAACGCATTACATACTTACGCAAAGGTTAAAGGCATTGAGATTATGGGGGATATGCCTCTATATGTTGCTTATGATAGTGTAGAAGTATGGAAGCATCCTGAGATGTTTATTTTGACAGAGAATAAGGAGCCTAAGCTTGTTGCTGGATGTCCGCCTGACTTCTTTACAGAGGATGGTCAACTTTGGGGAAATCCAGTATATGATTGGGATTATTTAAAATCTACAAATTATGCTTGGTGGAATATGCGTATTCAAAGGGCATTTGAATTATTTGACATTCTTAGAATTGATCATTTTAGAGGATTTGCTCAGTTCTATGCAATTCCTGCTGGGCTTCCAAATGCTAGGATTGGACAATGGATGGATGGACCTAAATTTGACTTGTTTAAGGATAAAACAGACTTTAGAATTGTTGCTGAGGATTTAGGATTTATAGATGAAGAGGTTAGAACTCTTTTAAAACAAACAACTTATCCTGGAATGAAGATTATAGAGTTTGCCTTTGATGGTTCAAAGGACAATGAGCATAAGCCATCAAATTATACAGAAAATTATATTGTTTATACAGGAACGCATGATAATATGCCTCTTTATCAATACATTTTAGATTTGAATTCACAAGGCTTGGAAGTTTTCTTAGAGGATTTGAAGAAAGAATGTAAAGCGTTAGGTGTAGAGGTAAAGGATAGTAGCTATGAAGCAATCACAGAAAGCGTAGTAGAGCTTGCGTTCGCATCTAAGGCAAATACCTGTATTATTCCTTTTCAGGATTTTTTAGCTCAGGATGGTTCTTCAAGAATGAATCTGCCTTCTACGGTATCTACGAAAAACTGGAGCTATCGTATTTCTAAAAATCAGATTTCAGATCGTTTAGCTACCCGTATTAAGGATTATGTACTTTTGTACAATAGAAATTAATTTGTTTTTTGATGTTTTAGCTTTCTCCTTCTTTGGGGCCATTGTTAAGTAATGAAGGCTTAACAATGGTACCCAGTCTTTTTGAGAAGTAAAAGAAAGCCAATAAAACGTTTATGGTTGAAAGCGCTAACAAAAAGTGCTATAATATTTGTAGAATAAAGGATAAAATAACTAAATATCTCTTTTATGCCTCCTCTCAGGGGTTTCGTTTATTAGCCAAGGGCTAATTATTTTTAAAGCGAAATTATACTGGGGGGGGGGTATATTTATGTTCAGAGGTAAAAGATAATTTTTAGGAGCTGTGTATAGAATGAAGGCCATATTGTTTGATTTATATGGAACCTTGATAGATATTCGTACAAACGAAGAAGATGAAAGACTTTGGAAAAAAATATCTAAAAAGGTTAAAACAATTCAACATTTTTCTCCTGAGAAATTAAGGGAGCAATATAAAACGTTATGCAAGGAAAAGGAACAGATTATAGAGGAAATAGAAATTTTAGAAGTGTTTGAAGCTTTGTTTTCTGTTTCAAAGGATGATGCTTTAAAAATAGCTTGGAAGTTTAGAAGGGCATCTACAATACACATTCATCTTTACAAGGGAGTAAAGAAATTACTTAAAAAATTAAGGGATGAAGGATATTCTCTTTATGTTTTATCAAATGCACAGGAAGCATTCACCTTGCCAGAATTAGAAAGATTAGGAATCAAAAACTATTTTAATGGCATTGCGATTTCTTCAGCTTATGGTGTGAAAAAGCCAAATGTAAAATTTTTCAGTGAGGCCATAAAAAATTTTAGCCTTAGTGGCGAGATTTGGATGATAGGTAATGATGCAATTTGCGACATACATCCTGCAAAGCAGCTTGGATTGAGAGCCATTTTTGTAGAATCCAATCTTACTCCTGAGAATCAGGAAGAGGATAAGGTGGTCGGCTTCAATTATCAAAAGATTTATAAAATCATATCAGGATATTAATTTGGGCAACCAATTAATAAATAATATTATTTCACTTAAGCGTGAAATGGCAAATATAAATTTAAGGAGGAACAAAAAATGAAGAAAAAATTATTTGCCCTAGGAGCAGCTACTGTTCTAGCTTTAGGATTGGCTAGCTGTGGAGAAACTGAAAATTCTAATGTGATTAAATTAGAGTACTCAGGAACTGCTTCAAATAAAGCTTTTAATGAAAGTCTATTTGAAGATTTTAAGGCAGCAAGAAGAGCTGCGGGTGATACTCACGAGTATCAAATCACTTATGTAGAACATGGACCAGATTTAGTGGATAGCGAGGTTCAGGACTGGGTAGTTGGACCAGATGTTTATGAATTTGCATCTGATAAAATTACAGCACTTTATGAGAAAGGAGCTCTTGCAAAGATCTCTGGTCCAAATGCGATTTTCCTTGAAGAAAACAATAGTGAATTAGGTGTTGATTTAGCTACATTTAATGGAGAATTTTATGCTTATCCTTATACAGGAGATAACACCTACTACCTACAATATGATAAATCATTAATCAGTGCGGAAGATGTTACTTCCATTGAAAGAATATTTGAGGTTTGTGCTGAAAAAGGATTAAAGCTTGGATATAACCTAGAAGAAGCATTCTGGGGTGCAGCGTCCTTATTTACCTTTGGAGCAGATTATAAAATGACATTTGATGAGGATGGAGCTGTACATAGTGTTGAGGCTGATTTTGATTCTGAAAAGGGATTAAAGGCTGCAAAGGCATTATATTCAATTATGAATAATCCTGCATGGCAAAATGCAATGGAAGCACCAACTCCAACAAATGGATTAATTGGCTGTATTGCTGGTACATGGGATATTGCTACATATAAAGAGGCATTAGGGGATAACTATGCTTGTGCTCCTATGCCAACTATTACAATTGATGGCGAAACTAAAAATTTAGGTGCTTTCCTAGGTGGTAAATTATTTGGTGTTAATCCACAAAGAAATCAAGGCAACCCAGATCGTTTGGCTGCTGCTCATCAATTGGCTATCTTCCTATCTGGTAAAGAGTGTCAATTAAAGAGATTTGATGATCAAGGTGTCGCTCCTTGTAATTTAGAGGCTGCTAAAGAAGAAAGAGTATTAGCAAGTCCAAATGTAAAGGTATTAGTTGAGCAAGCTAAATTTGCTCATGCTCAAACTGCTGTTCCTGCATCCTTCTGGACAGCTCCAAATACTTTGACTGCTGGAATTAAAGCTGGAACAACAACATTAGAAAACCTTCAAGAAGCAATGACTATTTTAAATAATAGCATCAAAAGCAGTAAATAAAGATTTTTAACTACGGTACAGATTGCCTTTTTAAGGCGGTCTGTACCAACATCTTTTTGTAAAGGGGTGGATTTTTATGACAACAATTGAATATCTTGCACTCCCAACTTATAAGAGATTTCTTTATAAAATAGGAGCATTTTTTGTCGCTATTCCCAAGGTGATTTGGAATTTTATTTCTGTGACGATTCTTCAGTTTTTTTCAAAAATCGGAAAAGGAATAGCAAACTATTTTGTAAATCTTTATGAAATTTTTATAAGCGGGGACTGGAAGACAAGGCTTTCCTATTTAATTATGGGATTTGGTCATATTTGGCGAAAATCCTATATTAAAGGATTTATGTATTTATTGTATGAAATCATATTTATTTATTTCATGATTTCGACTGGAATTCCAGCAATGATGAGGATAGGAACATTTGGATATGTAGCCCAAACCTCTTATACTCATCCTATTGCAGGAATTGAAGTTTCAGAATTTAGAGATGACAGCTTAATGATTTTATTGAGCTTTGTTATTTCTTTAATCTTTATTGCGATATTGATTTTCCTATGGACCATTCAGGTAAAAGAAAATAGTCAGCTGGAGAATATGAATAAGATAGGGAAGCGTGTTGGAGATAGAGATACGATTAATAGCTTGGTAGGTAGAAACTTTCATAAGGTTTTACTTGCCTTTCCTACCTTTGGAGTGGTTATGTTTACAATCATTCCACTTATCTTAATGATTATTGTAGGATTTACAAATTATTCCTCTACCTACCAGAATCCAAAGGAATTGTTTGACTGGGTTGGAGTTTATAACTTTTCTAAGCTGTTTGGTTTAACAGGTAGTGGAGGTTCACAATTTGCTTATGTATTTGGGCAAATTCTATTATGGACGCTAGTCTGGGCAATTTTTGCAACCTTCACCAATTACTTTTTAGGAATGATTGTTGCGATGATGATTAATAAAAAAGGAATTCGGTTTAAGAAGCTTTGGAGAACCATTTTAATTACAACGATTGCTGTACCACAATTTATCTCTTTATTATTTTTATCCAAATTCTTAAGTACAGATTTAGGTGCATTAAATGCAATATTAAGAAAAATGGGTCTGATTACTGAAAATATAAAATTTTTAGAGGATGGAATGATTGCTAAGGTCACTATCATTGTTGTCAATATGTGGATTGGTATTCCTTACACGATGTTGATGTGCTCTGGTATTTTAATGAACATTCCACAGGATTTATATGAATCTGCAAAGATTGATGGTGCAAGCCCTGCAAGGATGTATTTAAAGATCACTTTGCCTTATATGCTATTTGTAACAGGTCCTTATTTGATTTCAAACTTTGTGGGAAACATCAATAATTTCAATGTTATTTTCTTACTTTCTGGAGGTGGACCAACCTTTAGTAGTATTAATGGAGCCTCCTTAAGTGTGGACGTATATGGTGCAGGACAAACGGATTTGCTGATTACATGGTTATATAAAATTGCGATGACACAGGCTACTAAGGATTATGGTGTTGCGTCTGTAATTGGTATTATCGTATTTATTGTGGTTGCCTCCCTGTCTATGATTTTCTATTCTAGAACGAATGCTGTAAAGAATGAAGGTGATTTCCAATGATAAAAGCGAAAAAGATGAGTGTATTTGCTAACCCCAAAATGTCTGGTGGTAAACGGGCAAAGGAACGGATTAGTAAAACAGTAATTTATATTATTTTGGGAATTATTTCTATTATATGGATATTACCCTTTGTCTATCTGTTACTACAATCCTTTGCCGTGAAATATGAAACCAATATTATTGTACCAAATCAGTGGACCTTTAATAATTATGTGGCTTTAGTTAAGGATGAGGTGTATCCATTTTGGAGATGGTATTTAAATACATTAATTATAGCATTAGTGGTTTCTGTTTTAAATACAGTTTTAACTCTGGTTAGTGCTTATGCATTTTCAAGATTACGTTTCAAAACAAGAAAAGGGTATATGAAGATTATTTTGGTGATTGGAATGTTTCCTGGTTTCTTAGGTATGATTGTTACCTATTATATGCTGAAGCAAATTGGATTAACAAACGGAGTTCCTGGGTTGTTTGGATTGGTTCTTGTATATATTTCTGGATGTGTGATGAACTATTATGTTGCTAAAGGCTTTTTTGACACAATTTCTAAGTCCTTAGATGAAGCAGCAATGATTGATGGGGCAAATAAAAATACCATATTCTGGCGAGTTATTATGCCTCTATCTAAGCCAATTGTAGTTTATACCGTTTTATTGGCATTTACAGCTCCTTGGGGAGATTATATGCTTGCTAGTGTTATGGCGGGTGGGCATACAGAATTATATAACGTAGCTGTTGGTCTGCAACAAATGATGAGTAAGGCTGATGGTACAAAATACTTCCCAGTATTCTGTGCTGCTGGAGTAGTTGTATCAATCCCAATTATGATTTTATTCTTTTTACTTCAGGGATATTATGTAGAAGGAGTAACAGGAGGAGCAGTAAAAGGATAATATGAAGTATTTGAGAAAGGTATTTTTAGTTATGGTAGTAGCTCTTTTAGGTATGTGCTTTGGTTGCACAGAAAAGGACGGAGCCTATGGGAAACGCATAGAAGAGGATTTAACTACTACAAACATTTTAGATGACAATTATAGAAATTATTATGAGATTTTTGTTCGCTCCTTTTATGATTCTGATGGTGATGGCATTGGGGATTTACAGGGAGTGATCCAGAAGCTGGATTATATAAAGGATTTAGGATTTACAGGAATTTGGCTTATGCCTATTAATTCCTCAACCTCCTATCATAAATATGATGTAACAGATTATTATACGATAGACAAAAATTATGGAACGATGGAGGATTTAGAAGAGCTGATTTCTGAGTGTCATAAGCGTGGAATCAAATTGATTATGGATTTGGTTTTAAATCATTCTGGAAGCTCTAATAAATGGTTTTCAAAAGCAAAATCTGCTCATGAAAAGGTTATGGCTGGTTTACCTTTAACTGAAGATGAGCAGGGCTGGGATAGTTTTTATTGCTTCTATGATAATAAAAGCGACATTCCTAGCAGTAAGGTTTGCCAGCCAGTTAGCAATAAAGGGTATTTTTATGAATGTAACTTTTCATCTAATATGCCAGAATTCAATTTAGATAATGAACTAGTACATGAAGAGTTTCAAAAGCTGATGAAGTTCTATTTGGATAAAGGAATTGATGGATTCCGTTTAGATGCAGTGAAATATTATTATGTAGAAAGTCATGCAAAGAGTATTGAATTTTTAAAGAAAATTAACGCTTGGGCAAAAGCAATTAAACCTGATGCCTACATTGTTGGGGAGTGCTGGGATTCAGCAGATATTATTACTCAATATTATGGAAGTGACTGTGATTCGTTTTTTAACTTTACAACCAGTGCTAATAATTCTTCAAGTGGTGTTTTGAATTCTTTAAATTTAGATGGAAAGATGCTGAATCGGTATTATGATGCCTTGCTGAGTAATGTGGAAATGGCTGGAGAGGGTATCCCAGCTCCATTTCTAGATAATCATGATATGCCAAGATTTACGTCTAGTGCTAGTCCAAGTAAATCTAAATTTCAATATGCCTTGTTATCTATGATGAATGGAACAACCTTTACCTACTATGGAGATGAGGTAGGAATGGTTGGAAGTAATGGAGGAAACAGACCAGACGAAAATGTTCGTATCCCAATTTTATGGGGAGAAGGGAATGGGCTTGGTGATTGTAAAACATTATCTGCGGCAACAGAAAATGAATATCCTTATGCCTCTGTTAAGTATCAGATGGAGGATGAAAATTCCATTTATAGCTTTTATAAGAAATGTCTGCTAATTAGAAATCAGAATCCAGAAATTGCTAGAGGAAAGATTTCTTTAGTAGAAATGGATCGTGAAGATAAGAAGTTATTGTTTATTGAAAAGGAATATAACGGTAGTAAGATTGGCATTATTATCAATTTTTCACCAACAAGTAATTTAAATGTTGATTTTCAAAATGCTGGATTTACTAAAGTTGTTGGACAGCTAGTTGCTGATAGCTCAAAGGATGCCTATATTGGGTTACAAAAAAATAACAGCATTTTGTTACCGCCATATAGTATTGCAATTGTTAAGTAAAGGAGAATAAGGTTATGGCAGGATTAAGATTAGAGCATATATATAAGGTTTATCCTAATGGTACAAAAGCAGTATCTGATTTTACTATGGATATAGAGGATAAAGAATTTATTGTTTTTGTTGGACCTTCTGGTTGTGGGAAATCAACAACCTTAAGAATGATTGCTGGACTTGAGGATATAAGTGCAGGTGAATTATATATTGGCGATAGAATTGTCAATGATGTTGAACCAAAGGATAGAGATATTGCGATGGTTTTTCAAAATTATGCGTTATATCCACACATGACAGTATATGAAAATATGGCATTTGGGTTAAAGCTTAGACATGTACCCAATGCAGAAATACATGAAAAGGTATTATGGGCAGCACAGGTACTAGACTTAACAGAATACCTTGACAGAAAGCCTAAGGCAATGTCAGGCGGACAACGTCAAAGAGTAGCTTTAGGTAGAGCTATTTTAAGAAATCCAAAGGTAATGCTTTTAGATGAGCCATTATCAAATTTAGATGCAAAGCTTCGTGCTCAAATGCGTAGTGAAATTGCGAAGCTACATGATCAGCTACAAACAACTTTTATTTATGTAACTCATGATCAGGTAGAAGCTATGACATTAGGTACTCGAGTTGTTGTAATGCGTTTAGGACGTATCATGCAAATTGATACACCAAAGAATCTATATGACTATCCAAATAATCTGTTTGTTGCAGGATTTATTGGCACTCCACAAATGAATTTCTTTCATGCAACCCTAACAAAGAAGGCTAGCATGATTCATATGGATTTTAAATGGAGTAAAGAAAGTTTAGAGATCCCTCAGGCTTTATTAGCAAAAGTAAAACCACAATATTTTGATGGTGAATCTGAGGTTATTGTTGGGGTAAGGTGTGAGCATATTTCCTTAGATCCTGAAGTGGTTTCTAAATCAAAATATGTTTTGAATGTTCGGATATCTCATTTTGAGGAGCTTGGAAATGAAACCTTGATTTATGCAGATATTAACGAAGCAGGAGATGGCTTTACAGAATCCTCTACAAGAGTCATTATTAAAGGTACTTCAAACTATGGTTTGGTTAAGGGGGCTATTGCCAAAGCGGCAATAGATGTTACAAGACTTCATATGTTTGATATGGAAACAGAAAATACCATAAATCCAAGAATTCCTAGTGATAATTTAATTACAGGAAAGGTTTCTAAGGGTGTTTTAAAGCTGGGCACTTTATCTTATCCTCTTCCAAACGCTATTCATTTAACTGATGGGACCTATGATGTTTTGATACCAGCATCTGCAATAAAGCTTGGAAATGAATCGACCAATACCGCAGAGCTTGTTTCCTTAGAAAAAATTGATGGATTAAATATAGCTGGATTAGCTGTGGCTGATCAGCTATTGTTTACAACCACCAAAGAAGAAATGAAAGCCAATATGAGCTATTCATTAGAATTAGATTATACTCAGCTAGAGTTTAGACAGGAAGGCAAGGTGGTGCATTCTGCCATTTCTGAATTTGACAAGGTCAATGCAATTTTCTTAAATCATTCTACCGCAAAAGCCTTTGTAGGGGATACCTATGACCCAGTTGTGCAGGAACGCCTTCAGTCCGTTGATGATACCTTCTTGCCTCAAATTCAGGCTTTAAAAGAACAGTTTGAAATAAACTCTTTAGAGGCAAATAAAGTGGATTCTAAGGCTGTTATGGAACAAAAGAGGGCTGGAATAGAGGAGAAGAAAAAAGGTGTGGAACAAGAGATTGCCAAGCTTAAGGCTGAATTTAGTCTTGCAGAAAAAAGCCTAAAGGAAGAACATCTTCAAAAGAATGTAGAAATTACCCAAAAGGTAAATGAAACCTATGCCAAGATTAAAAATGATGAATTATCCGCCTTTGCTTCCTTTAAGGAAATGAACAAGGATCGTGATGCTTATCGAAAAAGAGCGGCAGAGATTCGTGACTTTAAATCTAATTTTGCTCTTGAAAAGAAGAACGAATTAGATAAGCAAATTAATTTAGAAGCCATTCGCTATGAAAGTGATCTCAATGCTTTAAAAGGAAATTATAAGCGTAATGTTGAGAGCTTAAAGAAGGAATATAAGGATTATGTTTCAGAATGCCAAGATGCTGCATATCCATTAAAGAAGATAACAAAGGAATATCAGAAAAATTTAAAAGAGGTTAACAAGAAATATCAGGAAGCAAAGAATCTTGCAAATATTATTTTCTTCTTGAAGACAAATGACTTAGTAACCTTATGTACAGATGCTATTTCAAATAAGATGATTCAAAGTCTTGGGGTGAAGGTGTTTACAAAGCAATACTTGGTGGAAATACCCCATAATGCATATCAAGAAACAAAGGATGCTGGCTTAGAACTTCAGGTTAAAGAAATCTTAGATTATGGAACACGAAAATATCTTCATTGTAATTTAGATGATGGAACTGGAATAAAAGATATCTATATGGAAACAGAGCGTACATCCATAGATTCTCAAACGATTCATGTGACCTTTGATGTAACAAAGATTCATATTACTGAAAAATCTATGGAAATTAAAATTTATTAATCTTGCCTATAAGGAGGTAAAGTATGAAGCGTAAATGGAAAGGTGTACTTTTATTGGGAATTTTCTTACTACTTACAGCTGTAACAGGATGTAGTGATCATAAAACACCAATGAAAGGATACATATCAGATGATGATGTTTACAAAATTGTTACTCAATTTGACGAAAACACAAGCTATACCAAATATGCTTATGAAGGAACATTAAATTATTTTGGATACGCAGATGAAATTGTACCGCAAACGATTAGCAAAAGAAATCAGGAATTTACAGATTCTTTAGACATTTATAGTGAAAAATGTGCTTCTTATTATTTGAGATTGCCTTTGCATATCACTTTGACGAATTGGACGACAGATGCTTCTAATGGATTATCCTTGTCTACAAAGTATCAGCTTGAATCCAAGGTATATCGTCCTGCTGGACTAGATTCTGTTTACTATTATAACCGGGAGGGTGGAGGTTTTATTTTAAGAACCTTTGGTGTCAATAAGGCCCTTATTATAAAGAAGCCTAGTGATATTACCTGTCGTGCAAAATGGGATATAGAAATTGAATATGATGCGAACGGATATTTGGTTCGTGAAAGCTTTGCGACAGTAAATAAATCTGAAAAAAATAAAAGTGAGTGCTGTTATGGAGAAGCAACATATACCTATGAGAAATAAACTAAGCTTGTTTGCTTTAGGCTTTTTAGGAGCTTTTGCTTTGACTTCCTGTGCCTTGCAAATACCAGATGGTGATATTAAGGAATTTGTTGAGCAAATTGATTTTGCTCATGCAAAAGAACAGGTTGTAACAGGGACAAGCTATATTCAAGCGATATATAGTGAAAATGACGAAGAAAAAGGTCGTATCTCTATAACAACACAAATTGATCAAAGTGATAAATATTATTTTTCTAGTACTGAAGCTAGTGGTAGCTATACAGAGGAATATAATTTTGAGCAACAACAGATTCTTTGTTATGCTGAAGAAGATACAATTCAGGCTTTTAAAAAAACGAATGAGAATTTTGAAGATGTTACATATAACGTAGATGACCTTTATCAGCTGATATCCACTTTCTTTTATACAAAGGTAGAAGGTGGGTATCATCAGGGAGCTGTGTATTATGGTGATTATGTTGTTGCAAATTGTGCGAAATATTATCCTTGTTTTTCCTTGAATGAGAATAAGACGATTTTAACCTATGAGGTAAACACAGCTCAAAAGAATACAGAGGGTGATGAAATTGTTACAATGCATCATTTTGAGATTGATGCTTATGGAATGATTTTGAGCCTTCATACAAAGTCTATGGTTATGGAAAAAAATATTGTAATTGATACTACAATTGATTGCACCTATAATACACAAATTGATAAAAAAACAAAGCTATAAGGAAAGGAGTGTATGGTTTTGAAAAGAAAGAAAATATTGTCATTTTTCCTTTGCTTGCTTATGGGATTTACTTTAGTGGCTTGTAATGAAAATACAAATAAGGAACCTGATGATCCAGGAAAGGATAAACCAATAGAGCCTGAATTACCAATTACAGATGAGAATTTGGGTTTTGCTATTCATTATGATCAAACAACAAAAACGAACGATACATACAAATATAATCTATGGTTGTGGGAAAATGGCAAAGATGGTGGAGATTATCAGTTCAATGGAGAAGATAGCTATGGAATTGTAGCTAGATATCAATGGACTGAATTTTCTACAACGGCATATCAAAATGGTATAGGACTGATTGTGAAGGAAAATAAGCCTTGGTCAGAAAATCCTGTCAAGGATGGAGATGGTGATCGCTACATTGATTTTTCCGCTTTGACTAAAGATGCTTACGGGTACTATAACATTTATTTGAAATTTGGAGATAAGACGATATACACAAGTGCTGATGGAGAGGTTAATGAAATGATAAGTGCATTTAGTTTAGCCTACAACAAGGTAAAGGGATTCCAGATTTGGTTTCAAACAAACAAGGATTTCAAGAACTATGAAATCACACTAGGAGATAAGGTTGTTTTCTCTGACACTGTTGGAACAGATAAAATTGAATCTCAGTCTGAAAGGAGAATGGTATTCTCTTTGGGACAAGAGCTTCCTTCTATTTTAGAGGAATATCATTTAAAGGTTATTTTTGAATCAGGGAAAGAAATGACCAAGATTGCGGATAATTCAACATTATTCTCTACTCAGGCATTTGAGGATGCTTATACCTATACAGGAGAACTAGGAGCCATTTATGCAAAAGAAAGCACAACCTTTAGAGTTTGGTCGCCAGTTTCTACTCAAATGAAGCTTCGCATTTACAATACAGGTACACCTGCTAGCTTGGGTGGAAGTGATGTTCATCAGGAATATCCTATGATACAAGGAGAAAAGGGAACTTGGGAATTTGTATATAATGGAGATTGTGAAGGGAAATATTATACCTATGTTGTAACGAATTCCACCTACAAGAATATGGAAGTTGTAGATCCTTACGCAAAATCCACTGGAGTTAATGGCTTAAGAGGAATGGTTGTAGATTTTTCTAAAACAAATCCTGAGGGCTGGGATCAGGTAGAGATTCATGATTATGCAGCAACAGGATTAACCGTATATGAAACGCATATTGCAGATTTAACCTCTAGTGCAACCTGGGGTGGAACAGCAGCAAATGCTAAGCTTTATAAAGGGTTTTATGAATCAGGAACTACCTATACAAAGGGTGGAGTTACTGTATCTACGGGCTTTGATCATATTAAAGAGTTGGGCGTAAATGCTGTCCAAATCTTACCTATATTTGATCAGGCAAATGAAGAGCGTGTGGGAAAGCGTACGTTTAACTGGGGATATAATCCATTAAATTATAATGCATTGGATGGAATTTATTCAGAGGACCCAACAGATGGCTATGTTAAGATTAGAGAATTTAAAAGTCTAGTACAAGCCTATAACGAGGCAGGAATCAACATCATTATGGATGTTGTATACAATCATGTTGCGGGTCTTGAAAAATGTAATTTTGATGTTTTAATGCCAAAATATTATTTTAGATATACATCAGCAGGAGCTTCTAATGGCTCAGGCTGTGGAAATGAAACAGCATCAGAAATGGCAATGTTTAGAAAATTTATGATTGATTCAACAGAATTCTGGGCAAGTGAATATAAGCTTGGAGGCTTCCGCTTTGATCTTATGGGAATTCATGATGTTGAAACAATGAATCAGCTTGCTAAAAATTTGCATGAGAATGTAAATGATTCTATCACGGTTTATGGTGAACCTTGGGCTGGCGGAACCATTGCGTTAACCACAGGAACAGCAGCTTCCCAAGCTGCAATGAATAGTTATCAGGGCTATGGATGTTTTAATGATAAGATGAGAGATGCTCTTATTAAAGGAGGGCTTAATTCTAATAGCAGTAAGGGCTGGATTACCAATTCAACGAAGGTGGCAGCAAGCGATATAACGGATATTAAATCAGGTATAAGAGGATTAGTTCTTTCTGGTAATACAAAATGGGAACCAGAAAAGTGTGTCAATTATGTTACCTGCCATGATAACTATACCTTATATGACCGTATTAAGGCTGCTGGTATAAAGGATGAGGATATGATTCTTAAAATGGCGATGTTATCCAATTCAGTTGTTTTCACATCACAGGGTATAACCTTTATGCTTGCTGGAGAAGAATTCTTAAGAACGAAAGGTGGAAACGAAAATTCTTACAATGCCTCTTATAAGGTAAATGAGCTAGATTATTCATTAAAGATAAAGAATTTGACTTTATTTAAGAATTATCAAAGGCTAATTGCTTTAAAGCAAAATACAAATCTATTTGGTAAGAGTGGGACAGATTGTAAGAATATAGACGTTACTACAAATTCTGACGGAAGTATGATTATGTATGACATCGTTGATACAGTAAAGAATTGTACCTATCGGATTGTTCATAGCAATGGTGTTTCTGCTAGTGATAAAGTAGTTAATTTAGAAGGATATTCATTATATTTAGACACATTAAATTTACAGGGATTGTCCTTAACCGCTAACACAGTAATCAGCAATTATCAAACAATTATTGCATTCAAAGCAAATTAATTTATTTGTTATAGATGCAAATCTATAATTCAATAAAAGGTTTTGTCCTTTCCTTTAAAAAAGGATGGTGTTAGGACACGCCAATTTGAAGCTTTTAAAGCAGTTCTAAAAATCTTTTGAATTTAATTAAGGAGGAAAGAAAAATGAAAAAGATTTTAAGAAGCTTCATTTTCGTACTTGCAGGCTTGCTTACCGTAGTTGCTCTTGCATCTTGTGGACATTCTCATAAGTATGAATATGAAAGTGATAACACAAAGCATAGACAGGTGTGCGAGGAGTGTGGAGATGAACAGGAATGGGAGGCTCATACATGGGGAGACTGGGTGGTAACTAAGGAAGCTACTGAAGATGAAAAAGGATCCCGTATGCATGCTTGTACAGCGTGTGGCAAGGAAGTATCAGAGGATATTAGTGAGAAAGAACCTGCAACAGGTGTTGCAACAGAGCTAACAGCTGTATATGCACAGGTACCTGCTGATTGGGAAGTAGCTAATGTTTATTACTGGAATAATCTTACAGGAGAGGAAAATACTTTACCTGATGACTATAAGGTAGTATGGCCTGGAGTTGAAATGACATTGGTTGATGAAACAACTCATCTTTATGGATTCAAGGTTCCTGCTGGTGTGAATATGCTTATTTTCAATAATGGAGATGCTCAAACAGTAGATATTAAGCTTGCTTTAGCTAAGAATCTATATGTATTAGATACTGAGGCTGAAGACCAAAAGAGCATTAGTATTTCTTATAGAGCCTATACTCCTAAGGATACTGATCCTGTATTAGGAGAGCCTGTTGTTACAGTAATTGAAAGAATTACTCTATATGCTCAGCTTCCTGCTGAATGGGCAGCTCAAAAAATTCATTACTGGGGCTTAGAAGAAACTAAATGGCCAGGAGCAGATATGGTTGAGGTTGATGCAGAGAACCATATCTATAAGCTTGATAACTTTATAACAAGCTCTGGATTTATTTTAAATAGTGGTGATGGATCTCAAACAGAAAACCTTGCTTTAATTGAAGGCAAAGATATTAACATTATTATTGTAGCAGAAGATAATACAGTATCTTATGGTAAATATGAAAATGGTGTAATTACTCCAGTGGAGGTTGAAACAGCTTTTCCTGATGTTTATGTCCGTGGAGATATGAATAGTTGGGCTGCAAAAGATGAGTATAAGCTAGTTGTTGATGGAAATAAGGCTACACTTGAAATAAGTATTTTAGCTGGTAAATCTTTTAAAATTGCTGATGCAAATTATGGTAAACAATTTGGATATGTAGATACTCTTGGAGAAGAATTTGAAAATGGCGGTGGATTAGGCGCTGCAAATATTACCTGTGTGGTTTCTGGTAAATATCGTATTGTTCTTGATAATCTTGATGGGGAGCCAACATTAACTATAACAAGAATTGGTGATTCTGAGATTGAAGAGGAAGATCATACCATAACTGAGCTTTACGTTGTTGGTTCAATAAATTCTTGGACTAAGAGTGATGATCACAAGTTTACTATTGCTGATGACACTGCAACTATTGAATTAACATTAGCAGCGGATGATGAATTCAAAATTTTTGATGGAAGCTGGGATCATAATTGGTCAACCTTTGGCTATGTAGATAGCTTAGGAGAAGCATTCGCTAATAACAATGGCAATATTAAAGTTGTTACTGCTAATACCTATGTTATTACCATTTCTGGACTAAATACAAATCCAGTATTAAGTATTCAAGCAAAGGCTTAATTATTATACGTATAAAGTAAGGGCTTATAAGGACTATCCTTTAGGCCTTTTCTTTTTTCTCTAGCTAAAAGGTTTTTGATTCTTGAAATGAAAATTATTTTACTAATTTAAAAAAAGTGTTATAATACTAAGAGATAAAAAGGAGGAAGCCTATGATTGAATTTAAAAATGTATCATTTCAATATATGAATAATGAGCCTAATGCATTAGACGATGTCAGCTTTATGGTAGAAGATGGTCAGTGGGTTTCTATCCTAGGTCATAATGGAAGTGGGAAATCAACCATTGCCAAGCTTATGATTGGATTATTAGAAGCTTCTAAAGGTCAAATCCTATATGATGGTAAGGCATTATCAGAAGAAACACTGTATGATGTTAGAAAAAGAGTGGGCATTGTTTTTCAAAACCCAGACAATCAGTTTGTTGGTTATAATGTGAAATATGATATTGCTTTTGGAATGGAAAATCATCAAATTTCAAGAGAAGAAATGCTTAAGCGGATTGATGAATTTTCTAAAAAGGTTGATATGCAGGACTTTCTTGAACGTGAGCCACAGACCCTGTCTGGTGGGCAGAAACAGCGAGTTGCTATTGCGGGAATTTTAGCCTTAAATTGTGATATTGTAATTTTAGACGAGGCAACCTCTATGCTTGACCCAGAAGGAATTAAGGAAATTACAAAGCTTATTATTGAACTAAAAGAAAAATATCATAAAACTATCATTATGATTACTCATGATTTAGCTTTGGCAAATCGTAGTGATTATATTCTTGTTTTAAAGGAAGGTAAAATTATAAAGGAGGGAACTCCAGAGAAGGTCTTCCAAAATAGAGAGATTTTACAAAGCTCAAATTTGGATGTGCCATTTTCTCTGCGCTTCTATTTAGAAGCAAAGCATCAGGATACCTTGAATAAGGATACTAGATTAATGGAGGCCTTATGGAAATATCATTTAAAGAAGTAAGCCACTTATATCCTACGCAAAAGCGTAAGATATTTACAGTGGCATTAGATCATATCAATTTAAATATAAATAAGACAGATGAATTTGTGGCTTTGGTAGGAAAGACGGGGAGTGGAAAATCCACACTTATGGAGCATATGAATGCTCTCTTATTGCCAAGCTCAGGAAGTGTTGACATATTAGGAAGTGTTATCACACCTAAAAAAAATAAAAATCCTAAGCTAAAGGAAGTACGTAAAAAGGTTGGATTTGTCTTTCAGTTCCCTGAATATCAGTTATTTGAGGAAACGGTATTAAAGGATATTATGTTTGCTGGAAAGAATTTTGGATTATCAGATGATGAGGCAAAAAAGCAGGCCTTAGAAACAGCACGGATTTTAAAGATAGATGAGACACTATTAAAGAAATCTCCTTTTAATCTTTCTGGTGGACAAATGCGTAAAGTTGCTATTGCGGGAATTTTGGCTTATAATCCAGACATCATTTTATTAGATGAGCCAACAAGAGGATTAGACCCAAAGACAGCAGATGAAATTATGGAATTATTTTATGAACTTCATAGAACAACGCACAAAACGATTATCTTAATTTCTCATGATATGGATCTTGTCTATAAATATGCAAATCGAGTTATTGTTTTGAATCAGGGAAAGATTGTTTTTGATGGAAATAAGGTTAATTTGTTTTCTTCATCTGTTTATGAGGAAAACCATTTAGCTAAGCCAGAGGTTTTACAAATGATTGATTATTTAAATCAAACCTTAGGCTATTCCATAAGCTATTCTGTCTTTGATGAAGAGGAATTATTAAGACGGGTGGTGGAAATGCATGAATAATATTACCATCGGTCAGTATGTGCCAGGAAATTCATGGCTTTATAAATTAGATCCTAGAACAAAGGTGATTTTAACAATATTATGCATTGTATTAATTTTTTTAATCCAATCATTTTATGCAATGCTGATTGCCTTTGGTGTGTTTCTATTGATTTTTTTATCCACACGTGTTTCTATCATTCGTTTGATTCGGGGATTAAAGCCAATACTATTTTTACTAGTATTCACGTTTATTTTACAGCTCATCTATAATAAAGAGGGGAAGATACTCTACACCTTTTCTATGCAAATTGGTTTGTTTCAGCTTCTTTTGATGCTTGCAATTGTTTTCGTATATTTTTTTACAAAGAAATATATAAAGGTAAAGATTCTTTATACCTTAGCTATGGGAATCAGTATATTTTTAGTTCTTTGGTTATCTAGATTCGATTTGATGAAATGGAGTGATTTTGATTTTGTCATTTATGAGTCAGGTTTAATGAATGCAAGCTTTGTTTTTATTCGTATCGTTATGATGATTGGAATCACTTCCTTATTGACGATTTCTACAATGTCTACAGATATCAACAATGGACTAGAATGGCTTTTGGCTCCTTTAAAGCTTATTAAGATACCAGTAAGTGTTTTCTCAATGACGATTGCGTTAACCTTGCGTTTTATACCAACACTTTATGAAGAATCAAAAAAGATTATGAATGCTCAAGCTTCTAGAGGAGTGGACTTTCAGGAAGGAAGGCTTCATAATAAGGTAACACAAATTATTTCTTTATTGATTCCAATGTTTGTGATTTCCTTTAGGAGAGCAGAGGATTTATCAAACGCAATGGAAGCAAGAGGTTATATTATTGGAGCAAGAAGAACTAAGCTAGATGAATTGAGGTTTCGCTTTTTAGATTATTTCAGTTTTATTCTTTGCTTGGGTTTTCTTGGCTTATCAATATGGAGTCGATTCCTTGGCTAGATATAAACTAATTTGTAGCTATGATGGCTATGATTATATGGGATTTCAGATTCAAAATGCTCTTCCTACGATTGAACTGGAACTGAAAAAGGCGTTTCTGGCGGTATGTAAGGAGGAAGTAAAAATATACCCTTCTGGACGGACGGATCGTCATGTACATGCGGTTGGACAAGTGTTTCATGTAGACTTAGATACCAACATCCCACCTTATGGCTTGAAAAGAGGATTGAATTCTTTTTTGCCAAAGGATATCTATATTAAGCATTGTGAGCTTGCTTCTAATGAGTTTCATGCACGATTCAGTGCAGTTCAAAAGGAATATCGCTATTATATTAATACAAAAGAGTATAATCCAATTACTAAAAGGTATATGCCGTATATCCCGTCCTTAGATGCTGAAGCAATGAAAGAGGCTTCAAAGCTTTTAATTGGAACACACGATTTTAAGGGTTTTGCATCAGCTAGTATTGATCCTAGAAAAAACACCTGTAAGACAATATTTTCAATTGAAGTTAAGGAGTATGAGGGATATTTAGAATTTTCCTTTATTGGAGATGGTTTTCTTAAATACCAAATCAGAAGAATGATGGGGATTTTGGTTGAAATTGGGAAGCATCGGTTTTCGTCTTCAAAGGTTCAAGAAATTCTTTATTCCAAGAATCCTTGTGATTCAAAATATATTGTAGAAGGTTGTGGATTATATTTGTTTAAGGTTACTTATGAAGAGGATTATCCTATAATAAAGCAGAGAATTCATAAGGATAATAAAAAAATCTAACCTCTTGTTTAAAGAAAATGAAATGATTTGGTCAACTTTTTTGAAAAAAATGACTAAAAAATCATTTATTATATTTTCTTTTTGAGGTATAATAGGAAAAGAAAAGAGGGAATAAAATGAAAAAAATATTAGACACGTTATTTCATCCTGCAAAAACAAAATGGTTTTGGGCATACATTGTTTTTGGCATTTTAGGAATATTCATTGGAATTGTACTTATGCCCGTGTGGACAAATGTAGAATGGGCACCATGGAAGACATGGGGATATGATATTTTAAATATTATCATCTTTGTTTGTATTGTCTTGTATTTGTGCTTATTCTTAATTAAAAAGATATTAACAAGAACGAATGGTGTAATTAAGGTTTTAACTATATTAGAATTTGTTTTGTTAGCCTTAGTAGCTTTAGGATGTATTTTACAGCAATTCAAAGTTATTACCATTGCTAATGGTGCTTGTGCGATTGTAGGTCTTGCTTTGTGGTGCAGAGGAGCAGTAGAAATTTTTAGAGCATATTATCATCAAAGAGGAAATAATGATCGTTATCCAGTTTGGTGGTTAGCTGTTTCTATCGCTTTTGTTACACTTGGAGTTTATCTTATTGTTGCTCATCCAATTCCAGATGTTTACATTTTATGGACTTTTGTAATTTTGATTTTATTGGTTTCTATTATTTTAATTGTTGATGGTATCTTAGCAAAGCCAGCATCTAGAAAAACAAAGAAATCAAAAAGTAAGTAATTTCAATGGCTCTATCTATTTGGATAGAGCTATTTTTCTTTAAAAAGAAGAAGATAGAATATTTTTTTGTTTATTTTATATTTTTATGGTAAAATAAATTAAAGCTGGTGATGATATGATTACAATTCAAATTGCAAAAATAAATATAGGAGTAGATTTTCTGTTTGAGGATCAATTCTATAATATAGAATCCTTTCAGGTAGATGAGAAGGAGCAATATAGAATTAAGTCCTATTCTAAGGAATTTTCTATTCCTCAAGAAGAGCCGGATCGTAAAACGGAATTTTATGATATTTATGAAACGGATACCTCAGTTATACAAGTTCAGAAAAATAAAGGAGCTATTTTAGGGGCTATTGTTTATAAGGGAAATGAAATTGATTTATATTTGAAGAACGTTACTTTTGTAACAGAGTATTTATTGAGTCAATATGCGTTACTTTATATTCTAGGTCAAAAAAGTAATGCCCTATTTATTCATGGCTCTTCCATAGTGTATCAAGGAAAAGGAATTTTATTCTGCGCAAAAAGTGGCACAGGAAAAAGTACTCAAGCTAGCTTATGGAGAACTTTTACGGATGCAGTTTCTTTAAACGACGATAAGAACATTATTGTCTTTGAAGAAAACTCCTTAAGACTATATTCAAATCCTTGGAGTGGTAAACATCAGATTCATCAAAACATTGTAGCCCCATTAACCTGTGTTGTATTTTTATCACAGGCAAGGAAGAATAGAGTAGACCGCCTTGAGGGAATGGAAACTATGCGTCTTTTGCTTGGACAAATTGAGCCACCTAAAAAAGCATCTGTGGAAAATTGGAATACCATGGTAGATCAGGTACTAAAGCTACCTATGTATACCTATGGATGTAATATGAAGCCTGAGGCAGTAACCATATTAAAAGAGAGATTGGAGAGAGATTTATGCCTTTAAATGAGAATTTTATTTTAAAGAACGTTGGAAAGGAATATATGATTATTCCCTTATTAGATGGAGGAGTAGATTTTAGTAAGGTTTATAATGTTTCATCTACTGGAGCCTTTATTTACGAGCAACTTAAAAAGAATAAAACAGCAGAAGAAATTGCAGATCTTATGATAAAGGAATATGAGGTTTCCTATGAGGTTGTAAAACAGGATATTGATGACTTTATTAAAGAACTGAAAAGGCGCGGAATGTATAATGATTAAAATAGAGGAGTTCTATCCTTTAATTTTAGAGGCGTTTGAAAAAGGACAAACCTTTACCTTTCCCATTCGGGGGACAAGTATGCAACCATTACTTCATACCAATGATTTAGTTGTAGTAAAAGCAATTGAACAAGTAAAGAGGGGAGATATTATTCTTTATAGAAGAGAAAATGGACAGTTTGTTGTTCATCGGATTTTAAAGGTAGTAGGGGATTCTTTTACATTTGTTGGAGATCATCAGACTCAGGTAGAAAAAGGGGTAAAGCTTAACCAATGTATTGGTAAGGTCATTGCCTATAAAAAGCAGGGAAAGGAGAAGCAGTATCTCTTAAAGGGGTTTCGGTATAGGTTTTATTGTAAACTGGTACGTATGAAATTGTTTCGAGGGATTTTTGCAAAGCTATTATGAAGCCAAAGAAGAAATATTGTGTAATTTTATCTATTGTTGATTTCTTTTATTCCTGTTTTTTATTGATGGTTCCTGTTCTAACAAGCAATTTGGTAAATGAAGCAGTTGCGGCATCTAAGCTTAATCATCCAGATCTGACACTTTTGATTTGGTATGGGATTGGAGTAATAGCTGCAATTTTTATGGATATCATATTATACCTACTTGAAGGAATTCTTTATTTTAGGTTTTCCATTGCTCGTGAAAAGGAAATTAAAGAAGACTTGTTTTATTGTATATTTGAAAAAGAATATGGACAGGTTGCAAGATTTCATACCGCTCAGATAGAACAGCTTTTTACAACAGATATCAGCAATATCATTCGTAACGAACTTGAAACCATTCCTGACTTTGTTCGTCAGACGACTCGGCTTTTATTAGCCATTGGGATTGTAGTTTACATTGATTTATGGTTTTTGGCTTTGATTCTATGCTGTGGAATTTTAGGTTTCATTTTTGCAAAGCTTTATTCTAAATGGATTAGACCACATCATCATAGAGTGTTAGAGAGTGAAGGAATGTTTAATGGATACATTTTAGAATCCATTTCTCAAATGAAATTGATTCAGGCATATGATGCAAATCAGTATTCTAATGAGCATTTTGACCATTTGAATGCATCTCAAATTGAAGCAAAGAGAAAAAGAAATCGAATTCTTTTTTTTGCCAATGGGGGCTTATTTGCCTTTAGTAATATAATCTATTTATTTGCTTTATGCTATGGAGCTTATGGAATAGCAGTACAGCTTTTAACCTATGGTAGTATGATTGCGTTAGTTCAACTACTTAGTAATATCCAAAATCCTTTAATTTCATTTTCCTCCCTATGGAATCAGTACAATTTGGCAGTAGCCTCAAAAAAAAGAATTCAGTCTGTTTATGAGCTTTCTGACAAGGTAATTGAAGAAGGGATTCCTGACTTTGATTCTATTGTATTTGATAATGTAAGCTTTGCCTATCAGGACCATTCTGTAATCAAGGATTTTTCTTTTGAAATCAAAAAGGATGAAATTGTCTTATTTCAAGGACCTTCTGGCATTGGAAAAACAACAGTTTTTATGCTTCTTATGGGATTTTTAAAGCCAGATAAAGGAAGAATTTATATAAAGTATAAAAAGAACATTTATCCTGTTACTAGAAATTTATTTAGCTATGTTCCTCAGGAAAATCTTTTGTTTAGTGGGAGCATTGCAGAAAATATTTATATCTTAACTGGGAAAACAATAGAGGAAGCCACATGGGCGTTAAAGCAGGCTCATATTTATGATGAGCTTATGAAGCTTCCAGAGGGGATGAATACGATTTTAAAGGAGCGGGGGAGTGGATTATCCTTAGGACAGCTCCAAAGAATCTGGATTGCGATTGCATTACTTAAGGATCGTCCCATTCTATTATTAGATGAATTTTCCAGTGCGTTAGATAAAGAAAATGAAGAAATTATAATGAGTAATTTAGCAAACCTCCAAAAGACTATTATCTTTATTTCTCATAGAACAAAGGAAATGGAGCGTCAGCGAGTTATCCTATTTCAGGAGGTGAATTCCTAATGAATCATCCTATTCTTACAATGCTGAAAGCATATTTTAAAAAAGAAACCTTATCTATTGATATAGAGGAAGCTCAGCGATTGATTCCTTTGGCAAAGGAGCAATCTCTACAACCCTTTCTTTATGTGGTGTATCCAATAAAGGAATTTAAGAAATACTACATTTCGGCAGCTATTATGCAGGAGGATTTTTTAAAGCTTCAAAGAGAAATAACTCTTTTGTTTAATCAGGAGGAAATTCCGCATGTTTATTTTAAAGGTAGCGTGTTAAATGAAATTTATCCTGATTCAGCTCTCCGCACAAGAGGAGATATAGATGTTTATGTAGATAAAAAGAATTTTACAAAAGCAAAAAGTATTTTCATAAAGAATGGTTTTGAAATTTTACATATTGATTCACAGCATCACATTGAATTTATTAAAAACAATTTAATGGTTGAGCTTCATTTTGCTTTATTTGACATCGTTCGGAGCTCAGATTATTTTAAGGAACCCTTTTCTTTGTGTGAAAAGGTTGAGCAAAATTTATATGCCTTTACAGAAATTAATCATTTTATTTATTGCTTGCATCATTTTCAAAATCATCTTAGATTAGGTGCAGGAATTCGTTATTTGTTAGATTTTTACTATATGCTAAAGACGTACCATCTAGATATGGATGTCTTGCATTCTAAAATTGATCAACTGGGATATAAAAGATTATATCAAAATATTATAAATTCTCTTTATGAATTAACAGAGGAAGAATTAGATAATGTCCCTAAAGAAAATGTGGATTTCTTTTTAGAATACCTGCTTAAATCAGGGATTCATGGATTTGGACAGGAAAGCAATCGTGATAATAAAGGGTTTGCGATTAAAGATAATAAGCTTAAAGCTATACTGCTAGGAACATTTATGACTGAAAAATCCTATCGCATTGCGAAGTATCCAACCTTAGGTAAGCATTGGTTTACTTACCCTCTTTGCTTAATTCATCGTATTTTCTATTTGCTGTTTACCCAGACGGGAAAACTATTTAAGCTTCTGTTTTTTAAGAAAAATAAAATATCAAAAGAAGAAAAGGAACTAAGAAAAAATCTAGGAATAGATTAATCCTTTACCAAACACCTCTTATGGAAAATAACAGGGATAAAAATTCCTGCCACCTGACAGAGGTTTTTTATTTTGTTTTAGCTTTTGACTTTACTCCTTGATTTGAATTTATTTTCTTTTTACTCATAATATGGCATATCAGAAAGAATAATTTTATAAAATTATTTTGAAGGGTGTACTAGCTGTCTGTTTTTAAGAAATCGCAAGTAGCTTTATAATGGCAAAAAATATAAAATATCTTGAAATATCGTGATTTTTTTCTTTTTCTTATGAAAATGAATGAAAGTGAATGCGTTTTCTTGACAAATGAATATGAGGGGGGTATAATTAGGTTTAAAGGAAAACGTTTACAAACGTCGTACAAATAAATTATAAAAGGAGAAAAGGAAAATATGAAAAAAATTAAGGGTTTACTATTTGCTTTTGTAGCATTATTTGCATTTACATTAGCAATGGTAAAGGTAAGTGCTGAGGTCGTATTCTCATATGATGCGGATTCAGACACTAACACAAGCTATGGAAAGAATGCGGCAGTATCTTTAATTACAGGCTCTGACTTGGCTACGGTAAATACTGTACGTAGCTGTAATATTCAGGCTACGGGTGCTGGATCTGCTACTTTTGATACTGAAACATCATTTACTAGAGGAATGGTTCCTGGTGGAAACTGTGGTACAGCAGCTAATGCAGCTTTAAAGATTGTTTCTAAGGTTGCAGGTGTAAAAGTTGGTTATTATTATACAATTTCAGATTCTACTTTTGCTAGCTCACCTGAAGCAGTTAATGCAGGAAATGTTATTGTTATGAATAGCGCAGGGGAAACCTTAAAGTCTTATGATAATGTTGCAGGTAAAAATAATGAAGCATATTATTTAGAATATACAATTAATAGTGCAAATGAAACTATTTTAATTGGTTCACCAAAAAGAGTAATTACATTCGCTATTGTTCTTTCACAGGGTGAGATTGCTCAAGAGCATACAGTAACTATTATGGATGGAACAACTCAATTAAGACAACAGAAGGTTGTTGCTGGCGAATCATTGGCATTCACTCCTTCAAAATATGGATTTGATTTTGCTGGATATTATACAGATGACTCTTTAGAAACTGCTTTTGATGGAGTAGTTACTAGTGATGTTACTATTTATGTAAAATGGACTCCTTGGACAATTGCAATTAAGAGAAATCATCTTTCTCCAGAGTTAATTACTAAGGTTGCTGAAAGCTTTACTACATTTGATGCTAGCTTAGCTTTAGAAGGCACAATCTTTACAGTTATGAAGGGTAGTCAAACAGAAGCAAGCAGTAATTCTATTAAAACTGTTGGTGGTTTAACTCCAAAAACAGAAGAAAAGGGTATTAAAATCGTTGCTCCTGAGGCAGGAACATTAACAGTAAGAACAATTGCAGGTGGATCTTCTGCACGTAATGCAAAATTAGTAACTTATGATGGAACTAATACTAATGAGATTTCTGTAACTTCTGGAGATCCAGTATTTACTGATGGACAAGACAAGGGAGAGCCAAGAGTATTAACATATCGTATTGAAGCAGCTGGAACATACTATTTTGGTGGTTCTAATGGTTGTAAAGTATTTGAAATGAAATTCGTTGGCGATACTGAACCACAAGTAGATTTCTATCAACAATCTGGATATAATGCAGCTGGAACAGAATTAGTAAGATATGTAACTATTCTTAAGAATGTTTCTGAAGCAGATGTTGCTAATTTCAGTTTAGTTATTACTGGTGAAGGCTTAGGAGAGGGCTTTGATGTAACAAGTCATTGCAAGGTTGCAACTCGTATTACTAGCAATGGTGAAACTTATAAGGCCAATATCAATGGTGCAGAATATGCTTTTGATGGTCATGATGGTGCAATATATTTAATTTGTGTTGTGGCTGTTTCTAATGATGGTGCAGCTTTAACAGACCAATATGTCGGAAAAGAATTGACTGCTACCTTTACTTGGGGAACAGATGCACCTGTTGTAAAAACATACACTGTTTTAGGTGCACAACAACAATAATAAGGAGATTATTAAAATGAAAAAAATTTACGAAAAACCAATATTAGAAGTAGAAAATGTACAAATTGAAGATGTTTGTGCTGTTAGCGTAAATGCTGATGAAGGTGTTAGTCTTCCTACACCATCAAGCAATGTTACTCGTTGGGGTAGAAAATAGTTAATAGAAGCTGTGGGGTGCTTAAGGCACCCTACATTTCATACGGGAAGAAAATGAAGAAAATTATAGGATTTGCTTTATTTTTAATTATGGTATTATGCTCTTGTAGTCATGCATCAGTTGATTCTTCGTTAGATGAGGGAGATGAATCGGAGATTGTACAACCAGATGCTAAAGATGAAGAGAATAAGAAAGATGATGACAAGCAAGACGAGGGTACTGAAGACAAAGTTTATGATGATGATGTTGAGTGGGGGCCTTTGTCATAAAGAAAAGAGAGGGAAAACATGAAACTTAAAAAGATAATTATTGGACTTTTTATGATTTCAGCTGTAATTGGTTTGGCAGCTTGTAAAACAGATGATGATCCAAACCAAAATATTCCACCAGAAGAAGATGTTTTAAAGTACACAGTTACTTTTGATACAGATGGTGGTAGCGCAATTGCAGTTCAAAATGTAGAAAGAGGACAAACAATCAGCAATCCAGATACTCCTGTAAAAGCAGGTTATGAATTTAAGGGATGGTATAAGGATAAAGCTTGCAATTATATATGGGATTTTGAAGAAGATATTGTTACAGGAAATGTAACCTTATATGCGAAATGGGAAGCAAAGGTAATATATACAGTTATCTTTGATTCTAAAGAGGGTAGCCCAGTTGATTCACAGCAGGTGAAGTATAACGAGAAGGCACAAAGACCAATCAGTCCAACAAGAGAGGGCTATATCTTTGCAGGCTGGTTTACAGAGAGTGCATGTATTTATGAATTTGATTTTGTGAATACAGAAATAACAAAGGATATCACCTTATATGCGAAATGGGTAGAAAGATCAACAGATCCAACCAAGGTAAAGGTACTCTTTAACTCAAAAGGTGGTAGTTTGGTACCTGATTTAACAGATGTAGAGATTGGTTCAAAGATTAGCAAGCCAGCAGATCCAGTAAGAGAAGGGTATACCTTTGTTGGCTGGTTTAAGGATGAGGATGGTCCTTTAACAGGTAAGTTTAACTTTGAAGAAGAAGTGATTACTGAGGGTATCACATTATTTGCAAGATGGGATATCAATATGTATACCATAACTTTTGACTCAAATAATGGTAGCAGTGTAGAATCTCAATCTGTTGGATATAAGCATAAGGCACAAAGACCAGTAAGCCCAACAAGAGAAGGCTATATTTTTGCAGGTTGGTTTACAGAATCCTCATTTATTCATGAATTTGACTTTGTGAATACAGAAATAACAAATAGTATTACCTTATATGCAAAATGGGTAGAAAGATCAACAGATCCAACCAAGGTAAAGGTACTCTTTAACTCAAAAGGTGGTAGTTTAGTACCTGATTTAACAGATGTAGAGATTGGTTCAAAGATTAGTAAGCCAACAGATCCAGTAAGAGAAGGATATACCTTCCTTGGCTGGTTTAAGGATGAGGATGGTCCTTTAACAGGTAAGTTTAACTTTGAAGAAGAAGTGATTACTGAAGGAATTACTTTATATGCTAGATGGGAAATCAATATATATACAGTAACCTTTAATTCAAATAATGGTAGCAGTGTAGAATCACAAAAAGTACAATATGATCATGTAGCCTCTAGACCAGTAAGTCCAACAAGAGAAGGCTATATTTTTGCAGGCTGGTTTACAGAGGCTGCTGGTATTCATGAATTTGACTTTGTGAATACAAAAATTACAGGAAATATTACCTTATATGCAAAATGGACACCAAATTCATCTACTTCTGATGTGTTCACAGTAACCTTTAATTCAAAAGATGGTAGTTATGTTCCAGCTATTGAAAATATTTTACCAGGTTCAAAGATTCAAAGACCAACGGATCCAATAAGAGAGGGATATAGATTCTTAGGCTGGTTTAAGGATGAAAATGGTCCATTGAGAGATGAATTTAATTTTGATGAAGAAGTAATTACTGAAAATATAATCTTATATGCTAGATGGGAAGTTTCTGAATATAAAGTTACATTCAGTGGAACAACTTTAGCTCCACAGATTGTACCTGTTGGAGGAAAGATTACAAAGCCTAGCCCTGATCCAGTTAAAGCAAATCATATTTTTGTTGGCTGGTATGAGGATGCAGCATTTACAAGAATTTGGGATTTTGATACAGTATTAACAAGCTCTATAACACTTTATGCAAAGTTTGAAGAAAAGCTTCCAACAGATCAGGATAATACAATTAAATTCCCATTCAATTCTTTCCATACTACGGCACAGGCAAATTTAGATTCTAGTACAGGTAAGACAAATAAAGACTTAACCACAGGTCAATTCACTGTTGATGCTGGAGTTAAAACGGAAGCAGCGATTTTAAATACGCAGGGTAAGGGAGTAACATTTACAGTAAATGGTACAATTAGTAATGGATTTGTATTGACTGGTACAGGTGCCTCTACTGGTAAGGTAGTTACTGTAACGCTATACCAAGGAACTAATATTTTAGGCACATGGGAGATTGGCTATCAGGCTACTAAAACAATTACAGTAGATGGTTTAGATGCTGGCTCTTATAAAATTACAACTTCTGGCTCTGTTAGAATTACAAACTTTACATTATATGAATACAATGTTCCAGTAGAGCTAGTTGTTCATTTCGATTCAAAGAATGGAACTCGTGTTCCAGATGTTGTTGTAAATAAGTGGGGTAAGCTAACTGCACCTACTGCTCCAACTAAAGATGGTTATATCTTTGCTGGATGGTATATAGATGATAGCCTTCAAACAGCATTTGATTTCAATACTAAGATTTTAGAAGAAATGACCTTATATGCAAAATGGGACGAAAAACCTGTGGATCCTAATTTGACGATTTATACAATATCCTATAATCCACATGGTGGAAATGATATTCCAGATAAGCAGGTTAATGAAGGCAACAAGGTTGCTGCACCTGAAAATCCAGTAAGAGAAGGATATACTTTTGTTGGCTGGTATGAGGAAGATAGCTATATTAACCTTCATGATTTCACCAAGCCTGTAAATCAAAACTATACTTTACATGCAAGATGGGTTGAAAAGCCATTAGTTATTAGCTTTGTAGGAGCAGATATTGAAGACATGCAAGTTTATCGTAATAATACGATTGAAGAACCTGCTACTCCACAAAGACCAAATTATATTTTTGAAGGCTGGTATGAAGATGAGGCCTTTACAAAGAGATTTGATTTCTCTATTCCTTTGACAAAGGATACGACCATTTATGTTAGATGGGAAAAGGATCCTGATGCATCTGATTATATTGAGGGTGGTCAAGGAACAGTAGGCCAAAAGGGTACCGTAGAAATTACAGAGGCAATGGGCTTATCTGAGGCTGCTTATATTACCTTTAAGAAGGTAACAGGGGCTACTGGATATTCCATTACATTAAAGAATTCAAGCAACGCAATTCGTGTTCTTGATGATAATAGCGTTTATATTCGTGAAGTAAATGGTGGCATGCGTGCTGATATCTTTGGCGTTGTTCCAGGGACTTATGAGGCAACCATTCTTCCATTGAATACTTCAAGTGCAAATCCATCAACTGCTACATTTAATGTTGGTGCGTATGATCGTTCTGGCTATGCACACTTTAACTATACAGATGGTGTTGGTGCGTATAATGATGATGGATCATTAAAGAAAAATGCAATTGTACTTTATGTAACAGATGCAAATAAAAATACTGTTTCCATTACACATAAGGGTATTACGGTTACTGGTATTGGTAATATCTTAAACTCTGTTGGTGAAGATGTTGGTGGCGGAGTTACTGCAAAGGGTGGAAAAGCAAATACAAATCAAGGAATCTTGAAGCTTCTTGCTGAGGATAATATTCCTCTTGTAGTAAGATTTATTGGTTGTGTATCTAATACAGGCTTATATAAGCAAGGTACCTTTGCTGCTTCAACTGCTCCAAAGGTTGAGGGCTTAACAATTTATAACTCTTTAGACAATGGTGGATCTGTGGGCGACAATGGACATATGGCTCGTATGAAGTCTGGAAAGAACATTACTCTTGAAGGTGTTGGAGAGGATGCAATTGTTGATGGCTGGGGCTTCCATTTTATGGCTGAAAGCTCAGCTCCAGATCTTGGAAAGAATTTTGAAGTAAGAAATCTAACCTTTATTAATACACCTGAGGATGCCGTTGGTATGGAGGGTGTACAGTCTACGGCTAATACTAGTGCTATAATTACAGCAAGTGTTGAAAGATGCTGGGTTCATAATTGTGAATTCTATTGTCCAAGCATTTCTAGCCCTGCTGAATCTGATAAGGCTCAGGGTGATGGTTCTGTGGACTTCAAGAGAGGTCAGTACTTTACATGTAGCTATAACTACTATGAGGGATGCCATAAGACAAATCTTGTTGGCTCAGCTGATAGTTCATTACAATTTAATTTAACATATCATCATAATTATTATAAGAATTGTGAGTCAAGAGGACCACTTTCTCGTAATGCAAATATTCATATGTATAATAATGTATTTGAGGGACAATCCTCTTATGCAATGGATGCAAGAGCAACTGCCTTCATCTTCTCTGAATACAATTTATTCTATTGCTGTAAATCACCTCAAACAAATGCAAGTGGTGGTGTTATTAAGAGTTATAACGATTGCTTCTCTAGTGTAATCAATGATCAGTTAGGTGTTATTGTTACAGATAAGACACAAAACGTATCTAACTCTTGTCAATATATTGCAGGTGGCATTGATTATTCTAAGTTTGAAACAAATCCAAACCAGTCTTACATTCCTTCTGGGGATTATGTTCTTCAAACTAATATGACTGACGTTAGAAAAGCATGTGCAGCGAGATGTGGTGTTGTAAAAGATCATGGTGTTGCAATGCAGGATGTACCTATGTCTCAAATATCATATCTTCCTAGTGGTGTTACTCCTACAAAGGTTACAAGCTATCCAACAACCTTAACTCCAGGTAAGATTAGCAAGGTAGTTTATGCATTTACGTTAGATCGTACCACAGAAGTAACAGTTTCCTATACAGGTGAAGGTGTTTTAGTAAATGAGGCTGGAGAAAAATTCATTGATGGTAATGGAACAGCTATCTTAAAGCCAGGAACCTATATGTGTCAATCTGTTAACTTTAACCCAGATAAGGGTAGTGGTTTATCCTTCAAGGATTTAACAATCAACTCAATAGAAATTAAAGAACATAATTCAGAAGAATTAAATCAACAGATTATTGCTGAATTTGAAGCTAAGGTTGCAAAGATTCCAGCAGAAATTGTTTATACAGATTCTTGCTTAGCATCAATCACTTCAGCAAGAGAGGCTTATAATCAATTAAGTCCTGAATTAAAGACAAGAGTAACTGCATCTTACACTAAGATTCAGAATGCATACTCTGAATATTTAGCTAAGGGTGTTGCTTATGTTGAATCATTGATTTCAGCAATTGGTGTTGTAAATGCTGATAGCGGAACTGCAATATCAACAGCAAGAGCAGAATATACAAAATTATATAATACAGATAGTTCTGTTCGTGTAAGCAATCTAAGTACTTTAACAGCAGCAGAAGCAGCATTTGCTACTTACGCTATTGATTCTTGTATAGCAAAGATTGAAGCAATTGGTACTGTTACGTTAGAGTCTGGTGATGCTATAAATGCAGCATTAAATGAATATAATGCATTGTCTGCAACAGATAAAGAAAAGATTACCAATAGACAAAAGTTATTTGATGCAGAAAAAGCATATTCTGATTTAGTAGCTGTTGCAAATGTTAACACATTAATTGAAGAGGCTGACTTAACAAATCTAGATTCTTGTCTGGCTGTTAAAGATGCATATAATCATTTAACTGCTGAACAAAAGGCAATGGTTGAAAATACAGAAAAGATGTCTGATATCTTTGTTGCAAGTGTTCAATTATTAATTGACGCGCTTCCTGCAACGATAACCCTTGATGATGGAGATGCGATTAAAGCAGCAGAAGCAGCTTATCAAGCATTGACAATTGATGAAAAAACGAGAGTAAGTAATTATGCAACATTGACAGCGGCAAGAGAAGCATATGATGCTTTATTATCTGCAAGAACTGAATGTACATTTGATGGTGCACCATCAAGTCCTGAGGTTACTGTTTCTGGTAAATATGGAGCTACTTCAGCAACTATTGCTGGAATAACCTATGCAAAAGGATTAAAGATGGAATCTTCAACCTCTGCATCCTTCACAACTACAACAGCAAAAACATTAACTTTACATGTTACTGCTGGAAAGAAGATTAAGGTTGATGGTACCTCTTACACCGTAGATAGTACAGGTGTCCTTACTGTTGAAATTGGAGCAGGAACTCATACCATAACTAAGGATACGACAAGCACATTGTTGTACGCATTGTTCTATTAATTATTGCTTAGCAATTAATTAAAATTAAATAATAAAGGCATAATATCAAGCTTGGTATTGTGCCTTTTTTCTTGAAATTTTATCAGCTTGTTTTTATATAACGGGTTATAATTAATTAATGTTTTTACTTTTGAACTGAATTTTACTTTTGTTTTGTTTTCGACAAAAGTTGTCAAAAATTTCATGCTGGAAAACAAGTTCATATGTACCAAATTTGTAAA
>JAIEEQ010000012.1 GCA_029067355.1 Anaeroplasmataceae bacterium
TGTACAGGCCATGTAATCAGTAATACAATTGCTGCTAAAATGCTGTTAAACGGAATTACAGCATAAAAAATATAATAAAACATAAAGTTTCCTTCTGTTATCGTTTCTATTCTTCCTCCACTAATTAACTGAAACGCATCATTTGAAGCCCCAATAATTGTATTCATCCCTCCTGGAATAGTTGCCTTATAAAAAGGAATGTTTATTACAGCATTAGTAAATATTCCCATCAATACCCAAAGAAGAAAGGCGCTTAGAAAAGCCCAAACCTCTTTTAATTTAAAATGAGTATGATGATAAAAGATTCCTGCACTGACTGCAACAGGAAGACCAATTAATAAATCTGCCACCTCTCCTACACAAGCTGTATTAGTTAGAGGTAATTTAACTAAAAATCTAAGAAAAACACAAACAGCACCATCAATAGGTCCAAGCATAAATGAGCATATTACAATTGGAATCATAGAAAAATTAAGCTCTAAAAAGCTTGGAAATATTGGTAACTTTATCTTTGGTATAACTGTGTAAAATAAAATGGATAAAGCAGCAAATATAGCAACAAAACACATTCTTTTAATTGTAAAAAAATTTTTTTTCATATAAAATCCCTCTTCTTAAGATAAAATTAAAATCCCTAAAATACTTTAGGGATACGAAAAAACAAAAAAACATTTTACTTCTCTCATCCAGACTCTACTGTCGGTATAGGAATTTCACCTATTCGTGCAACTTATGCTCGCGGACTTTACCGCCGGTATGGAATTTCACCAAACCCTGAAGTATTATTAGATTTATATACTATTATTTTACAAATCCAATTCAAATTTGTCAAGTTTTTTTAGTAGTGTTTGATAAAATTCCTTAAGAAGGCAATACCTCATTGACCAAGTCTGGAAACATTTCAATGAATTCCTTGGAAGTCAATTCCTGATGATCATAAACAACCGATCTTGTAGCAATAAAGCCTGATTTGGTTGTTATGATAATTTGATAATCATAAACGGATTGAATTCCACCATATGGAAGATACTGCATCGTAATAGGACCATAGTAACGATATACATCCTTTAATATAAGCTCCTTACCTAAATAGGTTGTGTATAAATCCGTTCCAATAGCAATTTCTTCTCCAAAGTTAACCGCTGGACTTAAATGTATCATTGCTTCACTTCCTTTTCTTCTGAAAATAATTCCTCCCATTCACTTTTATCATAGGCTGGAAAGAATACAGCATATTCTTGTTCCTGCTTCCGTATTATCATGCGATAATAATATGCTCCTTGATAGCAGCGTACAGGTCTTGATACTGGATGAATACCAAGATCAGCATAAAGAGAAGGACGCTCCTTTCTATGCCAAAACTTAAAATTGTAGGGCTCATCTACCTTCTCCATTTTATCAATCAATGAAAGCGGAATAGCTACCACTAAATATAAATCAGCAAAACAAAGCATGTCCTTTTCTATAAAAACACTTAATATCACATTAGAAAAAAGTTTTCCTTTTTTTTCTAAAACATTTTCATTTTTTACAACGCGTTGTTCCATAAAGATTTCTAGATTTCTTGCTGTCTTTGGAACACCTAAAAAATCTCTAGATGTATTTAATATACCCTTAAAAATATCTTCTGCTGATTGCTTTGCTAAAGCTATCTTCTTTCTTTTACGAAAAAAATGGCAAGTTACCTTAAGAATAATATATCCCAAAGCAGAAATTAAAAAAAGAATAATAATCCAAAGATTAGCAATAAAAAACTCTTCCATTCCCTTTCTTGCATCCATAATTAAACTTACAATCAGGAAAATAAAACTGGTTAACAAGGCAGTAAAAAATATTCGATTCATCAAATATAACCATTGTGGAAGATCACTTTTCTTCCTTTGCATGTTATACTTTTGACTCATAGCATTTATTTTATCCATTTGTTTCTTAGTGAGTCTACGAAGAACAAAGGAGTTATATTCTTCTGTTGTTGTCTTTGTACTACGATTTGTTTGAATCATAAAAATATTTTTCATCATATTCCAGCCCTTCTTAAGGCATTTATAGTTTGCCCAAAATCATATAAAATAAAAGTCACTTTTTTATATATTTATAATTATAAAGGCTTATAAAACTCTTGTCAACAAAAGGATTTTCAGAAAAGAAAAAGTATAGAAAATTCTATACTCTTTCCTTTATTAATTCACTTTACGAACCTCTCCACCCGTTAAAACAATCATTTTAACAGCATCAATGGAAAAATCTTGTAGTTCAACCACTAAGGATTTATCTAATACGCCTCGTGCTAATACTTTAATATAATCTACCTTTTTAGAAATCAAGTTTTTCTCCTTTAAGGATTGGATATCTACTAAATCTCCCTCAGAAAAATTCTTAGATAGAACATCAATGTTAATAATATCCTTTTTCGTGTAGGTTTTCTTTTCCTTTGAATTTTCAACCTGAATATATTCAAAAGCAGAATCATCAGTAATCAGTCCCTTGGCCTCTGTCATAGTTACATTCTTACGAATCAAATCACTAACGCTAGCCTGCTCAATAATAGCACCCTCAGTAACCTCTTCAGAGCTATACACCTTAATTAGATGTTCATCAATCAGCTCTTCTTTGGTCATTTTTGGAATGTCAATAAATTCTGGCGTAGTTTCCTCATAGGTAAAGCCATTTGCTGTTAAAACAACATCTAATAGATCAAGAGCGTATTTTCTCTTTCTTTCAGAGGAAATCTTTAATAGGGTTGGAGTTTTTACAAAACGCTTAACCTCACTTAAATCAAGAACATGATATTTTGTTTCCTCATATTCTTTAGGATCTAAAGCATAAGCAACACATAATTTTTTACCTTTAAATAAAAGCATTGCATAGGTGTTTCTACCTAAATAAATTCTTTCCTGTTTCCAGCTTAATGATGTTTTAACTGCATAACACCGGATATGATTGATAAGATCTCGATATTGATTTTGTACTTCCTCTGAGGAAAGAATAAGTTTAGCCTTAAAGCTATAATTATACTGTACAAAGATTTTTCGACCATTTACGACCTGAACAACCTTTTCTGGTTCCTCCTCTGCTTGAAAATCCTCTTCGCTCTCCTCTTCCTCTTCATCTTCTACAAAAGAATCAGATTCCGTTTTTATCTCAACTGGTTCTGCCTTTTCTTCTTTGATAGCCTCTGGTACAGACTTAGTTTCTATCTTTATTGGAGCTACTTCCTGTTTAGGGGTCTTTTTATTCTTCTTGAAATGAAAGATTAAACAGATTACTCCTACTATACATACTGCCGCTACAATAGCAACTAAAATGATTAATTGTTCTGTTGTCATTTTATGTTCCTCCTACTTCCTTATTTTCATTATATCTATTATACCACAAGCCGAAATGAAAAATCTATACCCATTCAAGAAAAATCCTCTTTCATAAGAAGAATTTTTTTCTTGAATTTTCATTGAGAAATAGGCTTAGATTTTTCAAAAAAACTTGAATAAAAGATATCCAGTTCATTTCAACTATCAAGTAGCTTTTACTACTAAATATGCTCCTCTATTTTAGTAAGAACATCTGTTAAGCCAAGCTTTGTTTCAGAGGAGGTTAAAATAAAACTATCCTCTTCACTAAGTTCAAGAGTTTCTAATATCAACTTCTTATTTTTCGCATACTCACTACGCTTAACCTTATCTGCCTTTGTAGCAATCACGCAAACCTTCTTTTGATAATACTTTAAAAACTGATACATCACAATATCATCCTTAGTTGGCTTATGTCTAAAGTCCACCAAAAGAAAGACAAGCTTCAGCTGCTGTCTTTTTGTAATATATTCTTCTATCATTTTCCCAAAGGTAGCCTTTACTGCCTTACTAACATTTGCAAAGCCATAACCAGGCACATCAATAAAGAAAAAGGAATCATTAATAAAATAAACATTTAAGGTTTGTGTTTTTCCAGGATTGGAGGAGGTTTTTGCAAGCTTTTTCCGATTCGTTAAAGCATTAATAAAGGAAGATTTTCCTACATTAGATCGTCCACAAAACATAAACTCTATGGAGGTATGAAGTGGAAGCCCACTATTTTTTACTGCTGAGGTAATAAATTCTGCTTTCGTAATTACCATTCTAATCCCAGCCTTTCTCGAATCGGATTAAATTCTTGTTCTGTTAGAGTAGAGGTTCCAAGCATTGCATGCTTTGTTCCATGATCCCCATGAAAATCAGATCCAGCAGAACAAAGGAGATGATGTTTTTCAGCTAAAGATCTAAAATACATTTCATCAGTTTCTTTATTTTTTGGATATCGGACTTCTATTCCATCAAATCCTAAGTTTATAATTTCTTCAACAATTTCTCTAGGTAAAAGACACGGATGTGCCAAAATTGTTAAACAGCCTGCCTGTTTAACAAAGTGAATTCCCTCCTCAACTGAAAGCTTTGTAGAAGGAATATAGGCCTTTGAATTATTTGCAACATATATTTCTGCTTCCTTTTCAGAAATAGAATTGCTTTTGGCAATATTATAGCACATATTTGCCCTAGTTATAATTTCATTTTCAGAAAGTAAAGCCTCTAAATCAATTTCAACATGATATATCTCATGGATTTTTTTCATCATTTGAATGGCTCTAGTCTTACGCTCCTCCTTTTTGCTCTTAGAAAATTCCAAAAGAGCTTTTGGAACAATATTTTTATAGAACAAGCAGACAATATGAACAGAATATCCCTTATAATCCGTAGAAAGCTCCATTCCAGAAAGAACATGAATGCCAGAATCCTTCGCATAGGTTTGGATTTCCTCACAACCAAAAACACTATCGTGATCAGTAAGAGCAAAGTATGCAACATCTTCTTTTTTTGCAAGCTCTACAAGCTCCTTTGGAGAAAGTAATCCATCTGAATAAATCGAATGGTTATGTAAATCAATCTTCATAGGCTTTCCTCCATATCCTCATATTTCTTAATTCTTTTTATTCTTTTAAAGGCCTTTTTCTCTCCAAGCTCACTAATCCAACAAAGCCATTTTCGCAATACCTTTGCTGAGGATTCATGCATCTGGATAGCATCATTTCTTCTATCAAAATACTCTAAGGCAGAACTCTGATTGTAGTTTTTTTTCATATAGATTTTGCTTGCAGCAACTCGATCACAAAGACTTTCCTTTAAATATCGAATAGGTATCTGAACAGGAATATATTCGTCTCCAATATAATCCGTCCAGTATTCATAATGATGCTTATTTCTTCCTTTATGGTGCATCCAAGCTAAGGAATATCCCTTATCCTTTCTTTCTAAAGCGTTAGGGGAACATATTCCAGTAAAATATTTTGCTCCTGGAATAAATTCTGTCAAAGAATACTTAGATAAATCATGAAAGAATCCCTGAAACCCAATTCCAACCTTAAAGCAATATCTTATAACCTTATGTCGATGTCTTGTTATTGTGATAAAATGCTGAATTGGATGTATCATACTTCACCTGTAAAGGCCTTTAATTTAGAAATTACAGCCTCTACTTTCTCTAACTTGTTCTTTTCTATGGATAAATAGTAGTAATTTTTTGTTCCCTTTTTTACATATTGAATGAGCTTAGCCTTATATAAAAGCTTCATATGATGTGACATTGTAGGTCGAGTAATACAATGCTTCATTTTGATATCTCCAATCCGAATTCCATTTGGATAGATGGTAGCCAGCTCTAGAATAATACTTTGACGTACCTCTGAGGAAAGGGCATCTAGAATAGGCCTTGCCTCAATAATTTCCTTTTTTAGCTCTTTTAACTCTTCTTCTTTCATTTGTTCTACTCCGTTCTTAAGGCTACCACTGGATCCTTCTTAGCAGCAGATCTAGCTGGGATAACACCAGAAATTACAGTAAGTAGAATACTTACCAAAATCATAACGCCTGCCTGCCAAATTGGTAAAGAGGCAATTGGAGTAACTCCAGTTAAGTTTTCCACAATTATATTTAGAATCAAGGAAATGAAATAGGTGACAAGAATACCAAATGTACCTGAAATTAATCCAATAATAAAGGTTTCAGCATTAAATAGGTGAGTGACATCCTTCTTTCTTCCACCTAAGGAACGAATCACACCAATTTCCTTTACACGCTCTACAACAGAAACATAGGTGATAATTGCAATCATAAAGCAGGAAACTACCAAGGATAATGCTGTAAAGGCAATTAAAGCTGTGGTAACCAAGCTAATTAAGCTATTAATCATATCTATCATTACTGCAATATTATCTGTATAGGTTATCTTTTCACGCTCTAGTGAAGTAAGTGTTACGCTTTCTCCCTTACTATTATGAAATGTAAGAGTTTCATCTGAATTCCAAGCATCAAGGTGCTTAGTTACTCCATCCTTCAAATCAAAATTAATTGGATAAATAGAAATATCATTTGCAACATCCATTCCGCCAAGCTGTCTTAAAGATAATGTTGTGTACATCGCTGTATTCTGAGTTGCCCCTGATCCTTCCCCCATCATTGTTCCTAAAAGCTCTGACATAGCATTGGTCGTTCCAACGTAGCCTGTGGCTGGCTTTATAGAACCATCTGGTGCTTGAAATTCATAGGAATAGGTGATGAACTGTAAGTTTGTTTGATCATATGCTCCAAAATAAGGAAGCTTATGTTCAAGTAAATATTTTACAACCTCAGAGGTTAATCCCTCTTTTATAAAGTTCTTTGTAAAGACTTCAGTATAAAAAAAGCCACTTGTCATGCAGCCATAGGATATTGTATCCTTTGGTCTTAAAATTGCTTTTACTGTAAGCTCCTTTGCCCCACTTGTTTCCATAATATGTTCATAGGTAAATGGAGAATACATAGAGGTGAAAGGGTTTGTATTTTTTTGATATATTTGATCATTTGGATAATAATAAAATTTCTTTCCAACTAGCTCACTATAATCAAAACGATTCTTATCAATCTCTGGATTATAGTTTGGGTCATTTAAGTGACGATACATCGTATTAATAAATTGCTCTTGAGAAAAATACCCAAGCTGAGCTAATAATAAATCTGTTAATTCCTGATCCTTATTAACAACAATCATAATCTCATTATCCTTAGTAGCAATATCTTCTCCATAAAGCATATCGTACTGACTTAAAATATAGTCTTTATCATTTGGAGCCTGCTGAAAAACATTTGTTAATCCTGTAACATAGCTTGCGTACTGAGAATAATCCGTTTCCTTTAGCACAGAGGTATAGGTGGATTTAATAGCTGATAAGGACATATTTTTCGTTTCCTGATCCTTTTCATTGACCTTAAAGGAGGTATAAATATTATTTGTAACATCAATTCCATAGTCTAAGGTAATTGCAGCAGCATATCCATCCTCAATACTAAACACATAATCAATATAATCTTGTGTAATATTATTGCTGATTTGCATTTTATCCATTTGTTGTCCTTGAGCAATTAATCGCTTTAAAACAGAATTGACATTAATCTTCCCATCAATAATTTCTAAAGAATCAAGCTTTTGTCCCATTCCCATACCACTCATCATAGCTGACAAATCATAAGCTGTTTCAGAAATTTGAACTGGATTTCCTGAAAGCATATCATCCTGCATAGAGGTAATATATCCTTGTACACCACTAGAAACCGCCAACACACTAGATACTCCAATAATACCAATAGACCCTGCAACACAGATTAATGCAGTTCTTGCTTTCTTTGTGAAAAGATTTCTCAAGGATAACTTAAAAGCCGTCCAAAAGGACATTTTTGCTTTTTCCTTCTTTGTAGAATCCGTTTCTGTAATCTTGTATTCAGCTTGCTCTTCTAAAAGTGTATAAGGATTAGAATCAGATATCAGCTCACCATCTAATAATCGAACAATACGTGAAGAATACTGCTTTGCCAAATCTGGATTATGTGTAACCATAATAACCAATTTTTCCTTAGATATCTCTTTTATTAATTCCATAATCTGAATAGAGGTCTGTGTATCTAAAGCTCCGGTTGGCTCATCAGCAAGCAAAATTTCTGGTTCATTCACTAAAGCTCTTGCAATAGCAACTCTTTGACATTGTCCCCCTGAAAGTTGATTTGGATGCTTATCATATTGCCCCTCTAAGCCAACCCGATCAATTGCCTTCTTAGCACGAAGGATACGCTCCTCCTTTGATAAGCCTGCAATTGTCAAAGCAAGTTCAACATTTCCTAATATTGTCTGATGAGGAATAAGATTATAGCTTTGAAAAATAAAGCCTATTCTATGGTTTCTATAAACATCCCAATCCTTATCCTTAAAATCTTTTGTACTTCTTCCATTAATAAAAAGATCACCAGAACTATATTTATCTAATCCGCCGATTATATTTAGCATCGTGGTTTTTCCACAACCAGATGGGCCTAAAATAGAAACAAATTCATTTGCTCTAAAAGCCAGATTTATACCCTTTAAGGCATGCACATAAGTATCTGCAACCTTATAATCCTTTACTATGTTTTCTAAACGCAACATACGACCACTCCTTCTTTGGTTGATTTTTTTCTACCATCCATATTATACACTACAATATATATTCAATAAAGAAAAAAAAGAGGTATGAAAAACGTTTTCACACACTCTAAATAAAATGACCAAAAAATTTAGCTAATAGTGGAACAAGAAGTCCGCCAAAAACAAAATATAATGCTGTATATAAAACATCGTTAGGATTAGGAATTGTATTTTGGCAAATCAGTAAAATGAAAATACCTAGCCCACCAACCAAGGAGGTAACCCCAATGCATCGCCATGTAAAAAAGTTAATATTGTAATCCCAAATAAAGCTATCTGTGTATTTATCTCTAGTCAAGGTTAAATAGTACTCTATTAAGAGATTGTATAAATCTCTTTTTTTTGCCTTTTCAGGATTTTTTCTCATATATGCGGGAGAAAAATAGATTCCCATAAGAGCCTTACTCACAATATCTACATCTTGTTCTCTACCCTCTATATAATCTAATAACACAAAAAGATTTTCTAATTTCTCATTACTTCTATCTAAGCTTGATATTTTCTTTGAAAAGATTTCTCTTCTCTTTCGATTAATCAAATATAAAGAAATATACAACCATACAATCAAGGTGACTAACCAGAAAATAAAGGTTATGGCAGAAAAAAGAAAGGAGGGCATTATAATATCTACAATCAATAGCACAAAAGCTGTAATTGAGCATATTATAGCAATAATGATTGCAATCATCATAAGACATCACTCCTTTCAAAACTTATATATATTGTATTCTATTTCTACTCTTCTTTCAAGGATTAAATGAATAAAACTTTTAAAAATCATATCATTTATCATAAACTGAATTTTCGTGTTACTATTGAGCTTTATAAGAGAAATGAAATTGCTGTTTTGAAAAGATTTAATCATAAAGACACTAAAAACAAATGCAAAATCCTTAGCACATAAAGATATTTTATATTGAATGAAATATTATCATTTCATTTTACTAAATAGCTTCCTGACTTTATCTCATTAAAAAGACGTTACTCTTTATTTTAAAACATTCTCTTATCATCTACATTTAATTTATGAACCTTATCAACTACCACTGTAAGCTGTTTAAATTCCTAAGCTCATTAGCCATTATTGTATAGCCTTTCTATAAAAATGTTTTAACTATTTCTAATAAAAAAAAACAATGTCAAATGACATTGTTAGATTTTCACTGGCGTCCCTAAATGGATTCGAACCATCGGCTGATCACTTCGGAGGCGATTCCTCTATCCAACTGAGGTATAGGGACATTATTTTAAAATATCCTCATATTCCTTGTGCTTAGCAAACCACTCAACTGCATAGGAGCATCTTGGGATAACCTTGAGCTTACTCCTTCGGATAAACTCACAAGTTTCCTTCAGTAAGCTTCCTGCAAGATTTCTTCCTCGGTAAGCTTCATTAACATAGGTATGATTAATACAGACAGTTGCTTTATCTATGAATGGGAAAGTAATATAAGCTATCTCCTTATCTTCATCAATATATGAAAATCTGCTATTTTCCTGTTTGAGTTCCATCAATTTCTCCTCCTAAGGAAGAGTATATGCAGTTGCTTTAGGAAATATGAAAATTTTTCATTTATTATTATACAATTTTTTTTAAACAAAATAAAGAAGAAAATGAAAAGTGCTACAAATCTTTTGTAGCACTAATGTATTTCTTAATCATAGCAATACTCCATAGAATAAAGGAGTAAAGTTCCATAGTTTGCTGCCACCTCATAGCTACCCGCTTCAAGCTGAATATATAAAAGTGAAGCTAATTCATTTACATTTCCAATCGCATATTGGTGCTTTGTCTTATCTAAAACATTTGTAAAAACAATACCTCGACCATTAATTCCACCAACAACCATTAATAAATCAGTCTTTTGAGTCAGAGTAAGACGAATATCCTGCTGATCAGAAACTTCTAAAGCTGTGGTATAGGTAGTTCCTTTATAGGTTTGGGCAATGCTATCTCCATTTATATCCTTTGTACGGAAAATTGTTTTTTGTAGTTCTAAACTGCTTAATGAATCTGCAAATACACTATGACTCTCTGTATAGGCAAAGGTTCCAGCTGATGTAAAGGTTAGATTCTCTGTTAATGCGTATTGAGTAACATTTAAGACATTTGAATTAGAATAATGATCTGAATAAACTGCTATTTGATAGGATTTTTCTATGCTTTCTACCTTAACAAGAACATCATAAATATCTGATACACTAAATGGTGTATTTTTAGATATTTTTTGATGATTCTTATTTCCTATCTCAATGTCGTATTCCTCTACTATCTTATGACTTCCACTTTTATAAACCCCAGATACAATAAGACCTTCTGTGGAGAGTGTTTCTCCTACCTGATATACAAGACGAACAGCTCCTAAAGATAAGACAATATCTGTAAGAACATTATCTATCACACTCACAATATAGCTTTCTTTAAATGTCTGGTAAGTAACCTCAACAGTTACATCTCCTTTTTTGGTTAAATCAACCTCTGAAAATTGAGCATGAACAGTTACATCCCTTGTCGTATCATTTGAATATGAGGCAACAACATATACTCCAGTATGATTGTAAACCGCATTTTCAGAAAACTCCTGTAATGCTGTAACCTTTTCAACCTTGTTCCCCTCTTCATCAAGAAGTGATATTCCTGTAACAACGATCTCTGGCTTAGGCTGAGGTGTTGGCTTTACTGGATCATCTTCCTTCTCAAAAAAGGAACATGAAGCCAATAATAAAGTTATAAAGAAGCAAAATCCTAAAGCAATTTTCTTCATAATATCACTCTCCTTTTCTATCCATTCTTTGATGTATTTTGAACAATTATGCCATAAGAAGCATGATGGTTTCTATAAGTAATAGTAACTAAGTATTCTCCCGTTTTTGTAAATGGATCATTTGCTTCCTTTACAATACCATCCTGACTGACTTCATAAGTCCAATCCGTAGGACGTAAAGACTCTGTTCCACCTGTTGTAAGATTTGCAATTACAATTAAATTACTGTAATTAAAATACTCTCCCAGCTCATAAATTAATTTTGCATAGGTTGTATCTACTCTTATTCCTGTTATATTTGAGGAGGGTTCTCCTTCTACATAATTAAATTCAATTTGATAAATCAAAACTGAATCAGAAATGGATTGAAGAGTGTAGCTTCCTGCATCCAACCGAATCCAAAGAACAGACATTGTTTCCTCTAAATTACCTATCGCATATTGGCTCCATGTTTCTCCTTCTGTTGTACTAAAAAGCAATTGCTCTTCCATACTCTTGCCAGCAAGAAGTACAAGGTCTGTTGTCTGATTTAAAACAAAGGTAAAATCCTGTTCTGTTGTAATTTCTAATGCCTTTGTATATAAACTACCATTATAGCTCAAGGATAACGGATTACCATGCTCATTTTTAGAATGAATTTTCGCCTGATTCACTAAGATTTTTGATTGTGAGTCCTCAAACAAGGCCCCTTCTGGACTATATAGGCATTCTCCATTTTCATCATAAGATAGACTTTGTCCAAAGCCAGTTAAATTAAAGGTTGATTTTGAAGAGTATGATTTCGCTACAACTGCAATTTGATAGTTTGCAGAGGCTGTTCCTGCCTTTATACTTACATCATAAAGACCTGTTTTAGAAAACGGAAGGGCCTTTGAATAGCTAATATTGTTCATATCTGTAATCTTTACAGTATATTGATTTAAGATTTCTTCTTTTCCACTTTTGTAGGTACCCTTGACAACCAAGCCATTTGTTTGATACAACTCTCCTATTTCAAATATTTTTTTTGCAGAGGAGGTAGAAAGTGTAATCCGTACAACTGGATTTTCTGTAACAACTAAAATATAGGTATCCTCATGATTCAAGTAGGAAACGGTTATTTCCTGTTCTCCAAGCATCGTCAAATCCACCTCAGAGAATGTAGCAAAGGAGGTTACATCCTTTGTTGTCTTATCCTCATAATAGGCATACACATATACATCATTATGTAAATAGGAAGCCGGATTGGTTTCCTGATAGGCATATACCTTATCAATTTCCTGCTGGTACTGATCAGTAACAACAATTTTAGATATCTTTGTATCAGCTGGGGTTTCAGTTTCCTTAGGCTTACAGGAAAACATCAGTAAGCATAAACCAACGCAGCATAAGCATACTAGTTTTTTCATTTGTTTCATCATACTTCCTCAGGTCCTTCTGGTGCTTCAGGAGATGTTGCTTCCTCAACAATTCCAAAATAGCAATCCTCTAATCCATCAATCAAAAGCCTACGATCCTCTTCAGACTCCCAAAAATTAATGAAGGTATAATCATCTGCGTTTGTAAAATCATTTTCTTTATTATACACCCAATACCCCTTTGTTAGAAAAGATATGGTTAATCGATCACATTCTTGGAAAGCAAAGCGCCCAATTCTTGTCACAAATTTTCCTATGGAAAAACTCTCTAGGCTCTCACAGCCTGCAAACATATAGTCTGAAATCACTGTAATACTTGAAGGCAATGTAACCATCTTTAAGGAAGAGCATTCTTCAAATACTCCTTGTTCTAAAACAATGGAATCTAAAGGACGTTCCTCTGTTAAATCATTTTCATCAAATAAAATTTCTTCTAATCCCAAACAACGATAGAATGCCTCTTGTTCAATCTTTTTACAGGAAAGAGGAATTCGTATAGAGGTTAAAGCATCACAACCAAAAAAGGCACGATTTCCAATAGTCTCTACCTTTGTTAAATCAATCATAGGCAAGCTTTCACAATTATAAAAGGCATAAGAATCTATCTTTACAGGAGATACAGTAAAGGTAATATCACTTAAGCTTTTACAATCCTTAAATAAGGATTCCTCAATGGTTGTAATTGCAGCTGGTATTGTAATATGGTTTAAAGCTGTACAGCCTAGGAAAGCACTCTCATCAATCATTGTTACAGAAGCTGGAATGCTAAAGGTCTTAAGCTTTTCACAATAAGTAAATGCCCCATAGCCAATCGTTACAAGCTCACTATCTTCAGGTACAATCACTTGTTCTAGACCAATACAATTATAAAATGCATCTAACCCAATTTCTGTAACACTTGCAGGAAGAGTAACTGAGGTTAAAGCTTGACAGGAAAGAAAAGCATTCTTTCCAATTTTCAATATTCCCTCATCAAGAACTAAAGAACCGCTTAACTCTCTACTGCAATCTACAATCGTAGTTCCATTGATTTCTATTAGATTTTGATCCACCAAATCTGTCCATGCTGTTGTAAGCTGATTTTCCTGATCATATAGTCCTGCTGAAAGAATGGTCTGGTTTGGCAGTTCAACAGGTTTATTCTTATGTAGACCATGCAAAGTAACTGGTATAATGATGCTTGCACAAATAAGAATAGATACTACTCCAAGTAAAATATACAGTTTTTTTCTTCTCATGGTATCACCCCTTTTTAATCTTTAGGTTGTAAATAAAAGAACGTTTTTTCATTCTTTTACTTACAACCTAAGGACTATTCTTAGGCAGAATAGTCCAAAAAGTTTATTTTAGTATTACTCGTTTTTCATATATTTAAACTTCGTAGCATAATCTACTGGTTTATAATCTGAATTAATAGAAAGACGATTTGTAGTCATCACATCTGCAATGACTTTATTAATTCTCTTTACAGAAAGCTGAGATCTAACCATCGTATAATATGGTGTCCTTGCGTGAGCCTTCTTTGCAGAAACATCCTTATGAGGGAATTGCTTTTCTGGATAAGAAGTAGGATCAGCCGCCAAGAAAACCTTCATTTTCTTCTTTGTCATAGAAAGCTTAGCAATTTGCTTTCTACCAATATAGAAGCAATCATAGGAATTTGTCAAACGATTTGAAACACCTTTGTATTTCATAAATTCATTTTTCAAAATATTAAACAGCTGCTTGATTTCAGGAGAAGCGTTCTTCATTTTTTCTGCAAAGGTACGCTTTGTATTTTGCTTATAATACTTTAGACCATTAATGACCTCATAGTAGCCAACCTGCAATTCCTCCTTAGCATGCTGATTCCAATCATCATCATACTTATCACGATAAGAATCTATAATTGCTTCTAACTCCTCTAAGGATAGCTTAGGCTTTTCTAGCTCTATATCATCGTCTTCATCATCATCGTCTTCATCGTCATCATCTGAATCACTGCGAGAAAGACTAGATAAATCAAGATTCAAATTACGATCAGCCTCTTCTTGTTCTCTTAGCTGTTCCGCCTCATCAATTTCAGTTTCATCTGGCTCTTCTGTCTTATTCTTTAAATCTAGCAATAAGGCTTCTAATTCTTCTCTTTCCTTACGCTCTTGTGCAAGCATATCTCGAATGTCCTTAAATTGCTCAGCTGTACGCTCAGCTGTTATACGAGCCTGTTCATTCTGAGTTTTAGAAAGCTTTTCAATTAATTCATCAATATTAATGGTTGAATGATGAATTGGCTGTTGATTTTTATTTCTAAGTTCATCAATTTGACGTTGCAAAATTTCATGCTCACGATCACGGTCAGACACAGCAACCAAACGATCCTGTACATAGTATCTGTCTCTTGCTTCATAATATCTATCCCGATCTCGATCACGTCGATCATTTCTTAGGCTGTCAATTTCACGATGTAGTCGATAGATTTCATCATCACGATAATTATTTTGTGGCTGTTGTGGAGCAGGCTGTTGTTGCTGATTTTGAGATAATCTTAATTTTTCTATCTCTAATCTCAAAGCATCAAGCTCCGCAGAATTATTATTCTTTGGTTCATCCTTTGGCTGATTCTTTAAGCGCTCCATTTCAGCCTGCATACGCTTGAGCTCTTCTTCATGAGCAAGTCTCTTCTGTTCTTCCATAGACATTTCAAAGCGATGACGCATTTCATCCATTTGACGACGCATCTCTTCAAGCTCTTTGTCGTTGTTTGCAGGAGCAGGAGCTGAACCATTGCCTAGCCCAGAAATATTGATTGAGGTTGAGCCTCCACCACCATTAGAACCACCCTGAACCGTTGCTTCAATACCATCCTTACCTTGAATACGAATCTTACTATTTTCTTCATCAATTTCAATATCTGGATAGTCAAATTCATAAATTTTATCTAGGAAAGGCAAGAATTCACTATAAGGAACTGGCATAGTAAAATAGTTTCCTTGCAATATAATTCTTCTACTTACTGTTGCTAAAAAATCAATAATCTGCTTTGTTTCAATACCTTCTACAACAACTGTATTACTTACCTTTGTCAATAAGGAAACAACCTTTTTAACCACATGCTTTTCCTTATCCGTAGCAAGATTATGGGCAAAGAATTGACGATCCACCTTCATTGTATCAAAACGATTGTTTGTCAATAAGGATAACGCTGAGCTCTCTGCTCCAAAGTTATCCAAAGCAACCTTAAAGCCTGCCTGCTTTAATTTTTGAATTGCATGATCAAAATAATCAACACTCCCTACAAATTGTGCTTCTAATACATCAATTTCAATGTTATTTGGATAAACACCATAGCTTTTGGCAATTTCAATCATCCGATCAATATAGTTAAGATTATTCAATGTCAATCTTGAAAAGTTAGATGCAATTGTAACGTTCTTATGACCAGAATTCTCGCAGGCCTGAGATAATTCACAAGCCTTTTCAAACATGAGCATATCTACATTCTTAATAAATCCTGTGTGCTCAAGTACAGGAATAAAATCATCTGGATAATATAGGATTTGCTGTTCTGAATTCACCCAACGAACTAATAATTCTCCACCAACAACATGACCTGTTGTAAAATCAACCTTTGGTATAACATAAGGAACAAATTGATTGCCCTCTAATGCAGCTTCTTTATTTGCATTAATTTCCTCTAAAAGTTCTACTTTTGCTCTTACTTCATCACTAAAATAGAAGATATTATCATCCTTAATTGTAGCGTAAGGAAGGGTAGCCATAGCAAGCTCTACATCACGCCTTGGATAGTCAAGTGGAGCATCCTGGTATACAGCAGCAGTTAAAAAGAAAGAATATAATCCATAATCTTCAATTTGTAAAGAGTTCAATTTTTCATTTAAAGTAAGGACAAAATTTTTAATTTCTGTACGATCACGATTGACCATAACAATTAAAAATTTATTAAAATCTAACCTCGTAACAAATTCCTTTTTTTGTAGCTCATATCTGATTTCCTGAACAATAGCACGCATCAAAATAGAACGATCCTGATACTCTTCATAAAGTGTTCTTAGGTTATCAATTTGAATGACCACAAGAGATTGAGGATTATCACGAGAAGCTTTTTTAATTTTCTTACGTCTTTTCTTTAAAATAATATTGGTACCCTGAGAGTTATGAATACCACTCTCAGGATCAACCAATTGGCTTAAATTCAATTGTAAAATATAATTTTTTCTAAAGGCGACAACCGCAATAATCAGTACAATAATTAATCCTACACAAAGTAGAATAATTCCTGTAACATCAAAGCGCCCGATAGAAAATAGTTTCTTATCTAGCATCTTCTATCCCCGCCTTACTTTGAATTTTTCTTTTCTTCTTTTTTGTTTTTCTTCTCGTTTTTATTATTTGCCTTCTTAGCAACTCTTCCAAATTTATCCTTATTTACACAAATTAAGATTAAAATTAAGATAATCAATAAGATGATAATTAACAATAATAATGGCCATAAATCCTTCCACTGGATTCCATCCTTAGGATTACCCGTAGATTCAACAATGAATTTAACAATTTCTGTTTCCTCACCATCAAAAATCGTAACGATAACCTCATCAGGATTTTCAAGAACATCAGAAATTACATTAACCTCTAAATTTTCTGTTTCAGGGAAAATAAATTTCGCAAAATCAACATCAACAGATTTCGCACTGCCAATATTTACATTGTAAACATTCTCTTCTCCTTCTTTTAAAGCTAAGCTATAATCTGGATAAATGTCATTTTTAACTTCGTATGCCATCTTATCACGATTGACCTTAACCACATAAGTCTTTGTTGTAATTCCATCTGGAGCCGTAATAATGACAACTAAAGCATTTTCCCCAGAATGTAGCTTTGTACCATAATACTCAACACTTGACTTACCAGAGCTTCTAGCAGGGGTAAAGATTGGCGTTAATTCTGTAATATCATTTGTTACATGATACTCATATAATGTATTTAATGGATCAAAATCTAATTCAAATTGTGGAATCTCTAAAATTTTTGCGGTTGCAGCATCTGCATTTGCATCATCAGATGAATATCTTCTGATGATAACCTTATATTCAGCCATGGAACTTCCTGTTGGATTAGATACTCTAACAATGAATTCATTTTCTCCAACAAGTAAATTCTTAACTCCAATACCTGTGACAATATCATTCTCATTTTCAGGAGTTGCAAAAATTTCTGCCTGCTCCTTAATAAATGGAACATTTACACGATATTCTTTCTTTTCTGGATCAAATTCTACTTCGATTTCTTTGGTTGGATCGTTTTCTAATAATGGATATCCTAATACACCTAAAGTAGATAATCTAGGATCCTTATATGCACGATTCACAGTAATCTGATATGCATAAGTTGATCCATCCTGAGCAGTTACTAATACTGTAATAGTATTTGGACCCTCATTTAAAACATAATTACTTAAATCAAGCTCATGAACAAGCGTCGTTGGAGCTGATCCATCCTGATGATTCACTGTAATTTTTGCAGACGCATCAGTAGTTTGAACAAACAGTGGAATATTTGTTGTTTCATAAGGAACAGATAATGTATAGTTTGGTCCTTGTGTAACGTCAAGATTTTCACTATTCACAATTAATTTATCTAGGGTAACTATGTTAGAAGGCTTTTCAAAGGATACATTTACAATATATGGATTTCCTGTTGTATTGTTTGCTGCTACACCCATAATTGTATATACCTTAGAAGGTTGTGAAGCATTCCAATAGGTATCATCAATTGGACCTTCAAAATGATTGAATTCTGTTACACCATTGATGCTTACCTTAGCCTTAGAGCCAGGTAAAGTTTCTGTGAATAAGGTATAATTGGTTACACCAGCAGGAATTGTTACATTATAGGTATCCGTCGTTGGATCAAAGGTCATATAATTTTTCTGACCCTTATCATCCTGAATATAAATATTTGTAATCGTTGTGTCCTTATTTGGATCAATATCGCCACGAGCTAATTCTACTGTATAAGTTTCATGAGTTGTACCATCTTCTGCTGTTGTTGTAATGGTAATAACAAAGGAATATGCACCAGCACCCTGTGTAATTAATCCAACAACCTGATTCTGATTTGTTGAATCAGAAGGGGTAACATCACTACTACCACCTGCTCTACCAACGGTTGTTGTAGATTTTGTAGGAACAGCTACAATAGAAATTGAAGAAGCATCTCCAATATTTCCAATGGTGTAGGTAGCAGAATGAGATCCTGGAACAAAGCCCACAATCTTATTTACATTTCCAATACGAACTTCAAACTGCTTTAATGTTGCATCATTGTCCTTTGCCTTGCGTTCAACAATAATGGTATATTCTTGAGAAGCATTTGCAGTAACCATTTGTTTCAAGTTTTCAGGAATAACAGAATGATCTAATACATATTGTAACTCACTAATTGCTTTAATTACATAGGTATTATCTCCTTCTGCTAAAGAAAGAACTTGATGAGTTTCATTTCTTTGGGCATTGCTATACTCAGTAGATCCCACCATTGCTGTTGCATAAGTACCTTCCTTTTGCATACGAATTTGTAAAGAAGATACATCACCATTTACAGTAAATTTAGGTGGATTTGTTGTTGCCTGGTTGAAGGTAAAGGTATTTCCATCAACATCTTGAAGAGCAACTCCTGTTGCAGCCAATAAATTAATATTGGTAAGATCTCCTAAATTTTCAGCACAAACAATCCAGAAAACATAAGTATTCGTTAATCCTGCCGCACCTTCTGATTTAACAGAAATTGTATGACGGTTAACACCTGCATGTAATCCGAAATTAATGATAGAAGGCTGATCTCCACCAGAGGCAATACCTGAGGTAGTTACAGTAGCATCATCAGAATAGGTTAGATTAGAAAATTGTAATGCCTGTTGTGTACGAGGTAAAACAATAATATATTCATTAATAATCTTGTTAAATGAAATAGGATTATTTGGTATATCAACAGATTCAATATAATTATCCGTATTTGCACTTGCCTTCTTAATCTTTACAGTATATTCCGTAGAGGAATGCTGTGGACCAAGTGGGCTAGCACTTTGCAAAACTTTAACTGTAATTGTTGTTTCACTTCCTGGAGTAGATACATTCTGTGTATAAGAATTTCCAGAAATTGGATTTGCAGTACTTCCATTAATTTGAACATTTACATTAGATGGATTCGTTGCAGCAAGTGTATAGGTCAAATCCACACTCGTTGTACTATATGGAACAGTAACCTCATAGGATGGTGTCGTTGGATTAAAGGAAGGCGTCATCGTTTGAGGAGTTCCTGAAATTTCAACCTTTAAGTCAGATAATAACGTAGAATCATTCACCCAAATACCTACGGTATAAATTGCCACTTGTGCATTTGAATCCTCAGGAGTAACTGTAATAGCAACATTATTTAAACCTGCACTTACGGGTACATTCCATGTTCCGTCTGGATTCTTAGTCGCACCAACAACATTTACCGTAGCCTTATTAGACTTTGGTATAACGTTCATAGTAACAGATGAAGGAATTGGTGTTCCACCAACTGTTGTAGAGGTACTAGCTCCTGGTGCAGGAACCGTTACTGGATTTGAATTTACCGTAATTGAGGTTATTCCGTTTTCTGTATCCTTTGCAACCTTACTTATATTAATTACATAAGATTTTGCATTTGCTTGATTCTGATCTTCTGCTAAAACAGTAATATTTACTGTTGTACTACCAGAAGGAAGGTTATTAATATTTAAAAGCTTTTGTCCAATAACACTATTTAAAACAGAGCCATCAGGTAAAGTAGCCTGAATGGTTACAATTGCCTTTGAATCATGTGGAACAACAGTAATTGTTGTACCTGTTGTTGTACCATCATAACTAATTGCATATACAGGTGGATTTTGATTTACATTTAAGTTTGCTTCTGTTCCACCACCCGCAGGAGTAACCGTTATAGAATCTACACTTGAATCAGAAGATTTTGGATCTTCAGGTTTTGCTGAAATTGTTAGAATATAATCTGTATATTTTGTAGTATCACCAGCAGCATAGGCTTGAGATTCTACTCGAACCGTATAGGTTAAGCTAGTTGTTGTTGATAAGCCTGAAAGATTAAGTGAACCACTTGTACTTTGACCAGTTCCACCAAATAATAGATTTCCTCCTGAATCTAAAACCTTAACAATGGAAGTATTCTTTGCTGCTGTTGCAGAAATTGTTAATGTTGTAGTGGTTGTAGGAAGATTTGAAACAGAAATAGGCAAATTTGAAGGGTGGAAAACAAGACTACCACCAGTTGGCATAGCTGGAACATTAAATGTGCTTAATTTACTATCATCATCTGGACCCTCACGTTGAATATTTACAGTATAGGTTTGAGTGGTTTGATCTTCTGCTGTAACAACAATAGAGATTGTAAACTGCTTTGCAGTGTGATCATTTGGAGATTCCAAAATTACGGACTGCTGAGCACCACTCGCAAGATTATTGTTTGAGCTTTCACCACCAGCTCCTCCTGCAACAGTGTATGACCAACGAGAAGTTGATTTTGCCAAATTAACAGTTAAATTAACCGTACTAATATCATAAGGAAGCTTTGTTGTACAATTCATCGTTGTACCACTGAGAGCACCTGTTATATTAATATTTCCATTCTTTGTATAAGTAACAACTATACCATTATTTGTAGCAACATTTTTATTGGAATCTGCTGCCTGTCTTGTAACTGAAATTGTTTTTGTTGTTACCTTTCCTGTTGTTGAATCTGTTATAGTCACAGTAGCCGTTTCTGTTTGAGTCGTAGTCGTATTTGAAAACGTCAAGGTTTGAGGGCTAACTGAAGCTGTACTACCCGTTTTAGGTGTTATATTAATTAACACTGTATTATTTGGTGTACCATTTGTACTATAAGGAATTGTAAATGTCCATGTATTTCCAGTACCAAGCTGACTTTCTGTTCTAGTTAGAAGTGTTGTACCATTGCTTGATAAAGCTACACTAGTAACCGTTTCAATATCTGTAACTTGTTCACAAGTATATGTATATGTTTTCGTTGCAGCTGTTGGATCCTCAGGCTTAACAACTATAACAATTTGAGCATTGTTAGAAACATTTACTCGTGTAGAAGCACCAGAGGTAATTGCAGTACCATTTACAGTAACTGTCATACCCTTTGATGTATCTACGGTAGGAGTAACATTGATTTGAGTTGTTGTTGAAGTAATCTTAATCTTATCTGACGTACTGTTAACATTCGCATTTGCAGAGTTAGCAGCTATAAAGATAGGACTAAAAGAAACTCCACTTGTTGCCTGAGAAATAGACAAGCTAGTTAAAGCAGCATCCGTGTATGGCTTTATCTTAACACTAATCGTATAATTTTTTGTTGTAGTTCCATCCTGAGCAGTTGCAACAAATGAACCTGTTAAGGTTGTATTTCTGCTACTAAAATTTACTGTAAAGGATGATCCACTTACACCCATACCACTGCTACTAGCAGACAAACTAGATGCGCTACCCTTTCCACCATCAACACTTAAGCTTAAAGTATAAGATGTGTTAACAGAAAAAGCTGTTGGCTCTAATTCAATACTAATTGTTCCTGTTGAACCTGATTCAGTACCTGCCTTAGATACAGAACCAATGGTAGCCGTAGTTAACGTACTACCAGATGGTGCCCCAGCACCAAAGGACATATTCCACCCAGAAACACTATTTAAGGCTAATTGACGTCCACCAGTATCAGTTCCTTGAATATTTAGAGTAACATTTGACATCGAAAAAGAAGATGTGCTTGAGTTAGTTGTAACCTTCAGTTTTCCAAGTAACCACTTTCCTGCCGGAATTTCTGGGTTTGTACCTGTTGCCATATTAAGAGAAAGCAGATTAGAGGATGTATAAGAAAATGAATTATTACCCTCATTGTAAGTTACATATTGTGCACCATTATCTACTTTACCATTTCGAGTGAAATCACGATAGCTGATTGGTAAATCATCCTCATGATCATAGATGTACGCATCCATTTCATCTCCATCTGCTGAAACAAATTCAATAGATTGAACATTGACACTACTATCTAATCTCCACGAAAATGTAAATGCCTTAACTCCAGAAGATACATTCATATATACAGATACATAAAAATATCCATTTGTTGCATCTGTTATACTATCTAATCTTGAATCATTAGACCATATTTCATCAGAATATACTACTTCTACTGAAGTAGAGAAATCTGAGTGAGTAAAGTTTTCAGCACCATTGGTGACGGCAATCGTTGTGCCTTGATTTCCTTCACTTTCGTTATGCTTAGGAACAGTATTATCTGCAAGGAAGAAAATCCCAACAGATAATACTAATAATAATCCCGTGAAGATAAATCCCAGTTTTGTTATTATTTTTTTCATAATTTAATTCTCCTTTTCTTTATGATCACGGGCTTAATTCCCGGTTTGCTGCGTTGTTTGTTTAAATGCAGCATTGATATCGTAAAGCTGAACATCAGCAGCAGACATAATTAGTACGTCTACATCAAAAATAGTCTGTACAGGTTGTGCACTTCCTGTTTTTTCTGCCAATAAGCCTGCTTGATATTGTACTGTAAAAATAATAGGATCGTCATTATCAATATACTCAGGTACATTTGGTAAATCAATTAACATTTCATTAACATCAAAAATATCTATTGCACCATCGCAATTGATATCACCATGTAATACAACATCAATAGCGTCTAATTCATTATCATTTGTATGAGATTGGCCAGATTTAAATAATGCAATATGCATACCTGTTGCGATTGGCGTGTTATATAATTCAACACCTGTTTCTAGGTCAAAGACCACCTGTAACGTCTTTGTATTTGTACCTGTACCATCATCTAAATAAGCCCATATCTTAAGCTCATCCTTCTTATGATCAAGCTGTTCTAAAACAAATCCTAATTGGCCTTCTCTATACCCATCAACACCTATACCTGGCGTATTTTCATCTTCAGGTCTTATATATTGATGTGTATGACCAAGTCGAATCTTGTTTGTGACAATGTTAAGTTCTGTTTGATCCACACACGCATCTAATACTTCATCTCTGGTTTTAGGCTGTCCAAAGGAGGTATTCTCAACACCATCAAGAATATCCATCGTCAATGTTTGAATCTCAGTACCAAGATTTGGATCAATAGCATGAAGATCCTGTTGGTAATAAACAAATTTATATTTACTACCCGCTCTAATTTTAAGACGCTGAGATTGTGAATTAATGATAGAGAACGTTCCTGCATGCTTTGTATTATCCATTGTCGTATCATCGCCAAATCGGAAAGAATACTTTCTACCATCAATGCTCTTAATGGTAAATGATGCTAGTTGAGAAGGATCATCCTCAGGTGTTACGCCTGTATTTCTATACCATTCAATCTTATAATCGACATCTTCAATCAGTATTTCATCATCACTTTGATCTACTGTACCTTGAGTAACTCTTACTGTTAATGGGAATGTAACTGGTACTCCATTCCAGTATTGTGTGTGATCATAAGGATCAATTATAATATCCTGCACATCCGTACCATTTGGCTCAGGATATGGATCGTGTGTTGTATGATCTGGATCTAATTCTGTTGCTTCAATTTTGATATCAATTGGCTTATCAGCAACATCATCGTTTGTATCCCAACGAGTATTAATCTTATCAAGCAATTGTGCATGAATTGTAAAGGTAGGTGTGTGATTAATATTCGTAGTAATCAATGTTTTGCCTTGATCATCCTTTGGAAGAACGAACTTAAAGTTTGGCGTTGTTGTTGATGACAATACTATACCATCAACTTCTAATATTTCTCCCGATTCCAAATCAACAGTATATACTACTGTTTTATCTGGTTTTGTAAAGAAATGCTTAATTGCGGTTATGTAGAGCTTTCCATCCTTAACTAATGCTTTTGCATCATAGTCAGCCTGATTGTTCCGAGGATCTCCTTGTGGAGATGGGAACGTAATACCTGCATAATCTGGATCTGCCTCATCTCCTCCAGTTGGATCACTTCCATCTGGAGTACCTGCAATTTGTCCAACAATCTTAAATGGTTGGAATTCATCTGTGAAATTATAGTTACGAATATACTCCTGATATTTAGGATGTGTTGGATCTAGCTCCGCTTTCACATAATAATATCCGCATGTGAAATTAGAAGGGGTTATTGGATTTCCTTGTGCATCTGTATAGATAACATTTGCAGGAATTTGATGGTCAAATACGTCAATGAAATATGCAGAAGGTTTAACTGGTGTATTTTCTCCTTTGTAGATCATTGTCATTGTAGGAACACCATTTTCCAAGGTTACCAAGGAGTCATATTCCCAACGATAAGGCTCAGTATGCTTTGTAATACGGAAATGATATTCTCCACTTCTTGCAGCATCTGATGTTGGACCAGCTCCTACATTAGCAATAAAGTAGTAATGTCCTACCTCTACTGGTGGATCTACAAGCTCACGATCTGGTTGTCCGTCAATAACCTCATAGAATGTATAGGTAACAAGACGATCTGGATCAACAGAAAGCTCATAGAAAATCTTATCTATTGGGTATGGCTGTCCGTCATATTCCTTATAGCCTGTACCATTTCCAGGGAAATCTGTAATTTGAATTACAGTTTCTCTTGGAGTAAGCTCTACTGTTGCATGACCATTATGAGTATCATAGTTTGGTCCTTCAATTCGGAAATAAATTGTGGTCAAACCAGCATTTATAACATCAATACGAGTTTGATCAAATGGACCATTCTCAGATAAAGAGTATTTAATTAAAGACTCTAGGTTGTTTTGATCAATATCTTGAATCTTTGGAACTTCCCTCCAAACAATAGAGATATGGTGTGGATTTCCATCCCAAGGCACTTTTACGCTTATTGCATCAACCTTAAATGTCAGTTTAGAAATCCTTGCATCAACGCTAATATGTAATTCATAGTTTTCTCTTACATCTAAGTCTCCATCAAAAATACTATATTCATCTAGCCATTCAAATTGAGAGGATATATTATATAATCCAGCCATAGAGGCAATGGTTTGAATAGTACCATTAAATACATGTCCATCAACTAATCCAGAATTTGGATCATTTGTAATTGGAAGTACTTCTCCATCCATAGAACGAATGGTTTCCTGCCAACGTAATCCATCATAATCCTTTTGTCCATTCTTATAAACAATCGCAATAGGACGCTTCTTAATTTCAAAGAAGATTTCAAGAGGTCCATTTTCTGTATTAAAGCCAGCTGTTGCGTCAGTACCCTCGTAATTGGTAGTATCTGCCATACTGATAATTAAACGATACTTACCTGCATTGACAATGTTGGCATCGCCAATTGGCTCATAGGTTCCTCCGCCTGCTCCGTCCTCGACATATAGGAAATAATTGTATTGTAAAGCTGCATCACGATTTTCATCTGGATTTTGCTTGTTGTAATTAACAATCGGATTCTTAATCGCTATACCATCATATACCTTACCTAAGGATACATTATCCCCATTCAAGATTGTCTTCTTCTTGTAGATAATGACTGCAAAGCGTTCATCCTTTTCAGCCACAGCATTTGCACCAAGAATAACCTCTCCATGAATTTGAGAACGTACCTTAATTTGTACATAGTGTGGAATACTTGAAGCATCACTCCATTGTGGCAAATCACTTTGCCATGTACTTCCACCATCCATACTATATAAGACGCTTGTTACATCTCCTTCTGGAGCAATTGGCTCAAATTTAACATGATGGTCTTTTCCATCATATTCACCCTTAAAGCCTTCAATATTATAGGTGAACTGACCTGTACTAACACTTTGGTTAATCTCTACATAAATATCATAATTACTTAATTGATCTGCAGTGGTTGTTCCCTTGAACATAAACTTAGGATCTGCGGATGGACCACTAAATTTGTACATCGTTGTAAACGCACTATCTGTATATTTTCCATTAATCTTATCTGTTCCAGCAGTAACAGATTGACGAATTAAAATTCCATCAAATTCTACTGGATCTGGAAGATTATCCACAGTTGCAGTAGTAAACTGAATTACAGATGCACCAGCAGGTGCTTCCATATTACCACCAAGCTTAACTGTAACCTTACGCTTATTGATTGTAAAGTTTGTTGCTACTGAGCTTACAGAAGAATCCTTTGAGAAGGTATAGTAATCTAAGCCTTCATTTTGGAATGCAAATTGAACACGATACTCTCCAACATTCGTTGGCTTGCCTGGTAGCTGTGCTCCAGTAGACACATCGTAGTAGGTTACCTCAAACTGATTTGCAGCAGATGCATGTGCCAACAAGCCCATAACATTAACCTCTGGATAATCATCAGCTCTTAATTCATAGTCTGGTGCTTGTGGAATTGCTGCATATTCAAACTCCTTCTTAGACCATGTCAAGGACACAACCAATGGAGTTATATCAAATTCAAGCCAATTACCTATACCATTATAATTAGCTGTTGGATTAATAGCAATAGATACCTTATAATGGCCTACCTCAATTGGCTTAGAAGATAGAGTTACCCATCCACCACTCACTTCCTTCTCCCATACGATTGTATTAATCAATGGGTCGCTCATAGTAGCACGCATACTAGAAATATTTGCCGTTGAAATTAATGGATCCTCAATTGGATTACCATTATACTGTCTTGTTAAATCCGCAATTTCCAAGGTATTCGTTTTCTTAACAATTTCAAATTGCTTGCATTGTGGTTCTAAATCATTATAGTTTGGAACATTTAATGCTCGATAGTAAATATAGTATGTACCAACATCCTGATATCTTGGAAGCTCCTTAGACCATGTTCCATCTAATCCAGTCTTTGAATATTCAACATAGGCATTACCATTTGCAGGTAACGTAACATCAATATATGGAGAATAATAATCATTTTCTCCTGAACCAATATATTCATATTGATCTTCTATATATTCGGTATACTGAATAGTACCCTTTTTAATTCTTAAATCAAACTCAATAGAATAAATGTAGTTACTACGAACATTATTTCCATTTGCATCTAAAATACGATAATTTGTTCCATCTCCAGAATTAATTGTCAATTGGCTACCTGAAATTGTATAATCTCCAACATTTGAGCCACTGGTTTCAATAACACCAACAGAAATGTAGTGTCCAGTCAATAAACCACTTGTTCCACTTTGGGTTTCAATAATGTAGTTATCAGGATTCTTGGCAATATCATAGGACCAGATATTGCTGTTGTAGCCAACCTCAATCCATGGGTCATAGTTATGAGCATAAATCTTATACTCTCTTGGTGAAATTCTAAATGGTCGTTCAATTTCTGTTGGACCATAAATTGTTCCAGCTGGAATAGTTAACCGATACCAGTATCTACCCGCATCAACAACAGATTCTAGGGCATCTCCCACACGGTCACCCGTTGTTTCATGAGCTAAGAAATATTCAATTTTCCAAGAGGAAACTGCTGGAAGAATTTCTCCACCTACAATATCAGTTTGATTCCATTGGAAATGACATAGCAAATCTGAAGAAGGACTTAATACACTAGAATCATAAGGAATTCCATCATAGGTCTTTCCTAAATCGTATTGTGGATCAATCGTTATTGTATCCTTATCTCTTTGGCGATAATTGATTGTAATTGAGGTTCTACCTTCCCAATCCTCGTATTCTGGAGCAGTTATCTTAATATAATAGTTGTAAACACCTGGTTCTGTTACTAGATATTGTGTAACATCCGTGTTATAAGTACCAGGACCTTCTCCGTCTCTACGATAATAGGTCGTAGAATCAGCTTCACTTGGATCATGATAAGTGATATTTGCATATGGACTTCTTTGAATAGTCGTATCATAATCATAAGTCATATTTGAAACCAAGTCATGATTCATATACTTATAATGAACAACCAAGGTAAAATCAAGAATAATATTATAGTTTTCCGTTTTCAATTCATCATCTGATGGATCTCCATTTTGATCATCATACTTAAATAACCATTTGCAATCAAAATCATAGCTTCCTTCAGAAACACCATTTAATGTTCTTTCTGCTGTAAAAGTGAAATCTGAATTATAAGCAGAGGAGCCTCTAAATTTATAGGTACCACGCTCTAAGTGTTGCAATGAATTCATTCGGAACACAAAGTAATCAGAAACAACTAAACCAGGAATTGGAATATAGTAATCACTATTGGTCTGGTTAAAGGAATTCATAATCGTGAAATCGTATCCTTCAGATCCAGCTTGAACACCTCCATTTACATTCTTATAGGAGGTTGAATTTACAGCCTTACTTACCCAAATTAGATTTTGATCATTTAAATCCGCATCAGTTACTTCCCAGTTCGCATTAATCATAAGGGTAACCTTTCTTGGATAAATTTCAAAATCATAAGATGCATTTAGACGTCCATAATTCTTGACAACTGTTGGATCATCATCCACAGCAGAGGTTACTCTAACGGTGTATAAGCCAACGGTTATAGGAGCTGGAATTTCTGTTGTTGAATTTCTTTGATAATATTTAATAACCAAGTCATTTGATGTACCATTATATCTTCCAGATGCTAAATTGCTCTTTACCTCTGCTTCTGATGGGGCAAGACCATTATATTCACGATCTAATCCAGTATCTGCAAAGTATAGCTGAGGATCAGCAAGCTTAATTGTTACATCTACCATTCCTGTCTTTTGAGAAACTGTTTCAACACTATCTGGGTCACCTAAGGTAACCTGATAGAATACACGATATCGACCCACACTATTAAATACCTTATAGATTTGGCCATCGTTCTCATAGTCAGGAATCATATAGTTATCTCCTGGATAGCTATATTTATAATCAATTGTATAATTAACTCCTGGAACCTTACTTGTAAAGTAATCTCCATTCTCATCTACCATAACCACGTCATAACGAATATAATATCCGTTCATATGTGAGGTTACATTAATAATTGGTCCATGAACTGTACGATCATATTCATAGGTTGCATCCGTAGCCTCAATAATCAACTCATTGCTGGTTAGATATAAAGAGTAATTTAGATTAAAGTGAATAGAATCAGAATAGTCATCTCCTACCGCATCTGTAATCTTTTGTGTTAGAACAAAGTCATTAGCTCTATAAAAGAAACCTGCCTGATTAACTCTTGTTCTTACTTCTAGCTCTAAATCTACCGCACTATGAATCCATTCATCACCAAAGTCCTCTTTTGTATAGTCCTTATGCCAATAGGTCAACAAATATGGCTCTGTTAAACGCTCATAAATTGTATACTCCTTTGGAAGGATTTTAAATACGTCATTTGGATAATTCAAAATATAGTTTAATGGATTTATAATGGTTCCATCTAAGGTAGCAGAAACATAATAGCTACCTGCAGCTGCTGCATAAGCAACAGTGGCTCCTGTTTGTGCAGAAATCATAGAAGCATTAATTGGCTGTTCATTTCCATAAACATCAATGATGTATGGATGAATATCCTCACGCATTGTGTAACGGATTGCCTTTCCATCCTCATCAACATCAAATTCTTCTTCTAAAGACTTCCACAATACCTGTGCTTGCTTTGGTACAACCTTGACATACGCATGCTTATACTTTCTGTTTTCATAGTCTCCACCTAAAATAGTAGAGCCATTTAGGGTATCTGTCGTATAATCTGTACCTGAAGCACCACCATTCCATGCATAGAAATTTCTACCATCAGAAATCGTGATAAAGACTAGATAATAGCCATCCTCTAGCACACCATTAACAGAGAATTGAGAAACATCCTTTTGATGCTCAAACACTTGATTGCCATAGAAATAGTTAGAGGTATCTGTAATATCAGAGATACTATCCTTAACTTTATAGTAATAGTAAATCAGCTTACCATCAGAAGGGGTAAGGATTTCAGGTATAGCATCCTCACCATTATATTCCATTTCTGTATCTAACACCTCAAAGGAGGTCAATTGAATACGCCGTATAATGATTTGAACCTGATAAATTAAATTGCCCCTTTCATCCTCTATTGGATTTACAGCTGGATAATAATTGTATGCAACATTTCCATCTGCTCCTGCAATATATGCACTTGCGAATTCAAAATCCCCGTCAAATTGATATGGATCCTCATAGCCTGGATTATTTGCCTCTCCACGACAATCAGGAGAATTAGGAGATAGTAGGAAGGTTGGAATATCAGTTCTAACCATACTATGTCCTGGAAGAAGACCAGCATTTGGTCCGTTATTTAAAGAATTAAAGCTTTCGTCATATACAAATCCACCCATAGAAATCTTTGGTTTTTGTCCTGTATAGTCAAACTCTATGATCAATGGTGCTGGAACTCCTGTATAATCAAAGTATAAAGGACGTTTCTTTAGCGTTACCTCTGCACTTCTAAAGGATGTGTACCAGTTATTGGATTCAGGGAAATATGCATAAGCAATAAAGGTACCTGCATTTACTCTTGGCTTTGATGTTTTTGGATCATTATATAAGGAATAAATTCTTGAGGTTGTAGGCATACCCTCTCTAAAGAAACGATCTAACTGCTCATGCGTTACACGTAAAGCCTTCAATTCCTCTACATCAAAATAGAAGAATCGAGGAGTAATCGTCGTAGGCATATGGAAATTAGGGTCTGTAAAGGTATAGCCTATATTGTGCTCTTTTCCATCATAAACTACATCAAATGGATCAATAGAGAAATCTAAATTAACCTTATTGATTGTTAGAGTTGCTTCTCCTTCTGCTGGCTTGAATAAGCCATCATCCGTAGAAATCTTATAGTGTACCTTATACACACCTACGTTAATCTCTAGGAATTGATTAAAGGTATTCTTATTTTCATCATCCACATAGTAGAATTCTGTCAAAATCGTTTGAACTCCTGAGGATATTATATCAATATCAACAGTTTTTGGATTTCCGTCATATGCATATTCTGCATCATGAACCTCTACCTCAAGTGGTGGATACTCAATAGAAACCTTAACCTCAAAGATAATTTCATAGTAATCTGCAAAGCTCAGATTTCCTTGCTCATCTTGATGAGTAATATAAATATTTCTTGCTAAAACGTTAGCATAATAAATTCCTGCTGGTGGAACTAAAGTATCATATAGCTCATAATTTCCACTTGCTGAATCTACACGATATACATCATAATTATAGTAGGTATCTACATATCCAGCCTCAGTTTCTAATTCTAGCTGAATAGAATCAGTTGCCAGTAATCCTGTAATATAGGAATTATCCCAGTCAGAATTCTTAATCCAGTTCGTCATTGGAACTGTTGCCTGATATACCTCATCAATTTTAATGATGAGTTTACGAGGAACAATCTTAAAGTCTAAGATTTTATCCTTCTCTCTTAGTCTATAATTTGGATCTTCAATACGGAAGAATACATCCATCTCATAATCCCCAATTTCAATTGGTTGTACTCCACCTCTTACATTCTTTCCTAGAAGGACTGTGTCAGTAGTATGCGTATCAACAACCAAATCTGGAGTTTGAATTTGTCCATTGTACTGAAGCTCTTTATCATAAGTAATATCAATAAATCTAGGAACAATTGTAAAGTAGGTATATGCTGATTTTGCAGCACAGTTCGTTGTTGCAGGATATTCTACTCTTACATAGTAGGATCCTAAAGCCGTAGGAGCAGCAATCGGATTGCTTAGATTGTTTCTATTATACCATTTAATGGTAGGAACACCATCATGAACCGTAGTAAACTCCAAATCCTCTAAAGTAACTGGACGTGCTAAATACTCAATTTCCATATCTGAGGTTGGGAATTCCATCAGTGGATCATCGTTAAATAGAATTTCCACAGTACCATCTAGTTGTCTAGGATTACAGTTATCTGCCATTACATACAAGAAGACCTGTTTATAACAAACATTCTTATACTTAAGCATCTTAAGATTACTATTTATAACAACATTCGGATTTTCATGATATCGTACATCTAAAATCTCATATGGAATGTTTTCTAGTTCATTTTCTGGAGTGGAAGGATCATCCTTACCAAAATAATAACGATAGGTAATCGTTCCGTTTTCCTTTAATTCGTTGGTTACAACAAGAGTATGATTTGGATCAAGTGCCTTTAATAATACAGTATGATACTCATTATCAAAAACAGCTCTATAATTTTCAACAGTCAAACTCAAGGTACGATTCTTAATAAAAATTTCCACTTCCTGCTCATAGTAAGCAAAATTTCTTAACAAAATACGCACTGTAACCTTTGTAGCACTTGGCATTGCATTTCTATAAATAGAAAGATATCTTGTGCCATCCTCAGCAATTGTTAAGGATGCTGTGGTCCATGTAGGGTTTGCAACATTCATACCACCCTCATGGTAGGTAATCAGTAGATTTTCTCCTTCAGCACCTGCTTCTTGAACAGCACCAGACAGATTTATAATTGGACCATGATACAAGCCATCATAGAATCCTTCATAGCCCGTAACATAGACATTATGTGGATCTCCTGTATTTTCAATTACCATGGTTACAATTATATAGGTAGGATTGTAGTTTGGATGTTCTAGACGCACTGCATATTGATAGGTTCCTATGTTAATAACCTGAGGACAATTTGAAGAATAAGATAATTTACTATAATCCTCTGGAGTTAAGTTGTTTTCAGTACCATCTAATAGGCAATAGCCAACAGAAGCTGTAACTGGATCCGTAGGAGTAACCACAATACCATGAGAGAAACCATCATAAGCGTGTTGTTCTCCATCAACTCTATAATGAATATCTCGTCCTTCAATTATAATAACAGCTGAGTTCATTACCGTTTGATAATGAGGTGCTTCTATTTTGAAATAAATTGTATACGTGCCTGGAGCAGAATATTGTGGCGGATACGCTTTCCAATCTCTTCCATCCACAGGGATTGAAGACTCACTATAATATACAGTGGCCCCAAAGACTGGTTCTGTTACAGTTACATCAACCGTATGATATAGTCCGTCATAAATGAAGGTTTGAGTTTCATTAAAACCATATTTTATTACCAATGGTAAAATTTCATAGCTTCCACGGTATACAATACGATAATTGCTTGTCTGATTTTGTTTAGGAAGACTTGTATTCGTTACCGTCCAAGGCTGTGCACTTGCAAGAATAAAGTCTCCATTTACATCTCCATTATAAACGCCAATTTCGGCAGAACGAGACATAAAGAAGCCGTTAAACACATCGCCATCTAATAGATTTAATGCGGTATGCGTTTGATTTGTTGCATTCTCATAGTTTGCCTTCCAAGGAAGACCATCATAATGTTTAGAATCAAATGGCTCAGTCTGGTCAATAACATCAATATAAATGCTACGCTTAGTAATAGAGAAATCACCTAAAGAAATATTCAATTCATCTCTTGGCCATTCTAGCAAATCATTAAAGAATTCACTATGATTAATTTCTGTTGTAGCTGTGAACTTATATTCACCAACCTCTATTGGAGCAGAAATTTCATTATTATATAGCCAATCATTTCTATTATAGAACTTAAAGGAAATCTTAGATGGATCAAAGTCCTTAGGAAGTCTTAAAATCTTAGAAAGAGGCTCTGCTTCTTCTCTGTCATACTCCTTACTGATATCTCCAAAGAAATAATTTCCCTTAACTGGGGTTACAGTAACAGTCTTTGTTACTGTATAATATCGCGCTTTAGAAATAGTCAAGGTATAAACATATTGCATCTTTTCAAAGTCAGTTACTGTGAAATAAGAAATTGCTCCATTTCCAGTACCATCATCAAATTGGCCTAAAGTTGTTGGTGTAGTATCTGTCGCATTCTTGATTTTAACACTAAAATCATGCATATAACCATCAACACCAAAGGTCATTTCAATGGCACTTTGAGAAGAATTATAATGATGAATACCAAAGGCTTCATTGACATAATTTTTAGATTCAGACGGAATGGCTAATGTATATACACCATTTAAGGTAGATAAGCCATCTGTATTAGCTAAATTTTCATAGGTAACCGTAAAGTCATACTCAAATTCATTGTAAATAATTCTTACAACTGCATCTAAGCATTCTGCTAAATCATAGTATTCCGTCATTTCTACTGGTTCACCTGAAGTGGTTTTAAGAGTACTTGAGAAGATTTTCAAATCGTGTACAATCTTTTTACCATCAGCATATTCTTTGCTACGATATGTACCTTCCTCCCAGTCCTCGCCATTTTCATTAACCGAATAGAACGTTCCTGAAATATAATCCGTTGGAGCAAGCTTCGTCACTTGTAGTGTCGACTGACCAGTAACCTTGCCTTGTTCCACCTTTCCCGTAGTGAAATTATAGGTAAAGTTTTGTCCAAATTCATCAATTGTAAATTGTGTACAATTATACACTATTTTCAGCTTCGCTTTGACGACAATAAACTGAATATAGTTATACCGGTTAACAGAAATTCCTAAATCTATATAGAAGTTTCTGGTGTCATAGCTTTTAATTGTAGAGGTATGAACCGCATTTGTTGGATAAATAACTCTCTCTGGAGCAACCTCAGTACGAATACTTGCATTAATTTTTTTATCTGTTTTACGATCAATGACCATAGGGGTAGGTGTAATATAGCCACCATTATATTCATACTCATATAACCCTGTTGTTTCATTATAATATCCACCCCAATCTAAATCATCTGGCGTAGATACTACACGTTTTGCAATTAATAGTGCATAGTTAATTACAACCTCAAAGTTTCCAGTAACATTGGCACCCTTATAGGTAATTTTAGGTGCAGTTGTCCACTGGAAGCCATTGATGCTTCCCACTTGAGCAGAGGCAATACTTCCAGCTCCACTCAAAGATGGATAGGTATTAGAATAATAATTAGCTGCAAAAGTATCAGGATATGAAACCATCTCTGCATAATCTTCTGAAAGAAGCGTATCTCCATATGCATTGTTATATGCCATATAGTAGCCTGAATCTGCAGATACTGTGGAAAGTGTTCCTGTAAATACATAGTCATTTGGAATACCAAATACATTACCACCTGCAGACCAACGACTATTTTCCCAACGCTCTCCTGTATATTCCTGAGTAACAATTGTTAAATTATTTAATAATGCCGTATTTGGGTTATAGAATAGTGGCTTCTTTTGCCCCGTCATCACCAAGAATTTTACATGGTCTAGATATGAATATCCATCAGATTGGGTCGTACCACCATATAAATCAGAATGCTGACCTGATTGATAGAATAAATCAATACGACGCTTTGTAATACTGAAATTGATTTCAGTTTCCCCAAGCAATCTAGAGTTATTTGAGCGAATCTTAATCTGTCCGTTTCCTACATTCACATTATTAAAATAAGTAAGATAGAAAGAAGCTAAATCTAAAGTTCCATCATAGTCATAGAACATAAAGTACAGCTGGTCATTTGCAGTATCCTCACCCTCTAAACGGAAATCCTCTTTATTTGTTGAATACTTTACAAAACGATCATCTACATCAATCGCAATGATTTTAGGCTTTATTTCTTCTCCAAGCTGATATTGGAAGGAAGAGGAGTCTAAGGTAAAGGTTAACGCATTAATCTTAAAGACAGGCGTCATAGTATTAACTGTACTTCCGTTTGCTGTAATTGTTTTAAACTGCCATACATCCTTATAGTACACTATACCATTATTAATATAGGTTACCTCATCATCATAGCATAAGCCATTTAATTCATTAGTTCGATTTGCATGGATTGTACCTGTACAATCACATACTGTTCCCGTAGCAGCCATAGCTTCTGCGGCTGTCTTTTGAGAGAATACGGTTCTATATACCGTAGTATCATCCATAGTTTCTACTTCACTATAATTATTAAAGGTTAAGCATTCATTTCCTAAGGACACAAAGTTAGCACCTAAAATTAAAGTATCTACTGCAAATAAAGGGTGTACCTTGTGTGTAGTTGCTGTTCCATCAATGAAAGCATCAACGTAATACTTTTCAGCTGAGAAACAGCTATCAGTTAAACCATATACAATTAAACCATCATGTGTATTAGGGAACTTTAAAGTACCATTTAATAATAGGTTCCCATTTGGAGCAAAATCCACCTCTTCATTAAAGCCTGTAATCAAATACCCCTTTAATGTAGGACAATATTCATAGGTAAATAAATTCTCGCTTTGATCACCAATAATATATACTGGGAAATAGCAGTTCCAGTTTGTCCCCCATGTTACTGGCCAATCATCTTCTGCATGATATACTTCTAAATAGAACTTATCTTCATTACAGCCATAGAATACACCATTCACATAATCATCAAACACTGGAGTTTGATTAAAATCAGATCCGGCTGGAATAATTGAGCAATCACGTGGAATTCTTAAAGAATCCAAATTAGAACAATTTTGGAAAGCTCCACCCGCAATCGTCTTTAAATTTTCTGGCAAAGCTAAGGTTTTCATGGTTCTACACCCTCTGAAGGCATTAGCACCAATACGTTCAATATGAGATGCATTTGCTGTTAAGCCTAATCCTGTTCCAGGAACAGAGTTATCTCCTAGCTTAGAACATCCATCAAATAAACCATTTGGAATAACTGTACTTACCGCAGGATCTAAATCAATGGTTTCTAGGCTGGTACAATTTTGGAACATATATTCTGAAACATAATCTCTACCATTTGCACCAGTAGTTGTATGTTTTAAAATAACATCTGTTAAATTAGTACATCCAGCAAACAAGTGTGTACCAACATAATCAAAATTAGTAGCTCCTGTTGTATTGGTTGTAGCATAGGTTGTTGCTTGACCATACATATCAACTTGGGTCAGCTGTAAACAATTTGCAAAAGCATAATCACCCAAATAACGATATCTAGAAAAATCAATAACACTAATAGAGGTACCCTCTAAAGCATGATGTCCAATTCTCGTTACTGTCAATGGAGAAAACGCATCAATAACGGATAGAGAAACACAGTTTAAGAATGCACCATCTCCCATTGCTGTATAACTTGCCTTTTCAAAGGTAACTGTATCTAGGTTATAACAATTTGCGAAAGCATAGGCACCCATATAGGTAACATTAGCTGCACGCTCTCCTGCATTAATTACCTGTTCTAAGGAGGTCATATTTCTAAATGCACCATCAGCAATACGAGTAAAGTAACGATCTAAGGTGATGGTTGTTAATCCCTTTGGAATATAGAATCCTGTCGTATTTCCTCCCGTAGATTGATATGCCAAATATGAATTACCATAAGAGGCAGTACCAAACAGCCAGCCAATTGTAAAGGATGCACTAGAGGATTGATTTCTGTTATAGGTAGCACCAATAAATGGTATGTCAATTTCTTCTATATTGCTACAACCATTCATAATACCACTTTCAATATACATATCTGTGTATTGTTCAATGGCCTTAATTGTAACACGCTTTAGACTTCTAAAGCCTTGGAAAGCATTAGTTTGATAATAGTTTTCTTGAGTTACTGTTACGTTTTCAAACTTCTCTGGAACATAACAAATCCAATTATTTGTCCAAGAAGTAATATATGTATTTAAATATTCCTCATTTCCACTGGATTGAGAGAAAAACCAAACCAAAGAGTTTCTGATTTCAATATCATGCCACCAGAAATACCATTTAACATCACGGTTAACATATCCACGCTGAACACCAACAAATGGCACTGTTAAATTAACGAGTTCCTGACAACCCATAAACATAGACCGCTGAATACCCTTGGTTTCATCTCCTATGATTACAGTATTTAAATGGGAACACTTCCAGAAAGCATAGGAAGGCACATAGGATTGATGATTCAACTCAATAGAGGTTAAGCTAGAAGGAATATAATAAATAGTTGGGCTAGAGGAGAATGGTTCTCCCTGTGGAATTGCCTCACAGCCTGTAATATTATATATACCAAAAATGTATCCTAATTGATATCCACTAGCACCACGACCATTAAACAAGGTATCTTGGCTCATATTGATATCATATCTTCCAACAAATGGAATGCTTAACGTAGTTAAACCTGTACATCCTGCTAATGCACCACGACCAATTTCCGTAGTGGAAAGCCCATTAGCGTCTTCTACAAAGCTATAAATTTGTAGATTTTCAATCATACTACAATTCATAAAAGCACCAATTGCAATTAAAGATTCATCAGTAATTGTAACGCTCTTTAATGAAACTGGAATATAGAATTCAGCAAATGGAACGTTTTGAACACCTGGAGATGTTCCAGGAGAGGTTGACCCTCCTCCACCAGTTCCTAAGCCTGCATAAATGTCTCTTTCAGCAGGATTTGCAGTTGTAGCCTGGAATACCTTCTTATACGCACCATCCTCTTGGCCATATTCTCCAAAGATATAACCAAATAAAGCCTCTACTGTCCCATCCGTGTAGCATGCAGATGGATTGGTAGTACCATTTCCACGCTCTTTTCCTATAAATGGAATCGTCAAAGACTGCAAAGAACCACAGGCATTAAACACGCCACTCCCCATTGTTTTTAAATTTGTACCAATGGTCATATTTCTTAAAGCAAAACAGCTTCTAAATGCAAAATCTCCAATAGATTCAACATTTGCTGGAATTTCATTTGTATGAGTATTTGAAGTGAAATCAAAACTTGCCAATTGTCTAGAATGCATAACTCTAAGAATTGAGGAGCAGTTCGCAAAAGCATATCTTCCAATAGATCTTACTTCAGTTGAAATTACAACGTTTGCAATATTTATACAGTTATAGAATGTATCATCTGGTATTGTTGCATTTGTATTTCCATCCAATGGTAAAAATACTATACCATATTCAGCTATAACCTGATTATTAGAAGCATTTCCAACTAAAGTATTTGACTCATATGCAGCAACTCTAGACTGAGGTAACACAGTCTTCAAAGCATAGCACTGACAGAAAGCACCAGCACGAAGTGTTCCAATAGAGTCTGGCAAATAAGCAGTTGTCATATTTGCTGCTGTATCAAAAGCACGTTCTCCAATTGAATTAGCACCCTCTACTGTTGAAGGAATATTGTTGCTGAAGCTGATGGACAATTCCTGTAAAGGAAGCATCATAAAGAATGCATGGTTCGCAACAGAATATTCATCTGTAATTGTAATCTTACTCAACATTCCAGGAACAACAACATTCTTTGCTGTTGCAGGAGTTGAAGATCCAGAACCACCATCACCATGATCAATAGATGTACCTAAAGTATCATACCAAGGAATCATACCAGAACCACTAGGCAGACTATCAATATCTGTAATAGCGCCATTTGTTGTTACATTATAATTTAATTGTCGCTGCGCTTGAAAGGAATTATCTCCAAAGATTCCATAAATAGAACTTCTATATCCTGCAGTTGCTGCTGTATTTCCTCTTTCTGTACCAATGAATGGTAAAACCATTTCTTCAACAGAATGAAATGTATTAAATGCACCTTCTGAAATTTTTTCCACAGTTTTTGGAACAACAACTGAAGCAATTTGAAGACAAGCACTTCTTTGTACACCAAAACTAGTTGCTCCTGCTATCCATAACGGATATCTTCCTGCACCTGCAGCAGTGGAACTTGAACTTAAAGGAATATTAATTTCCTTGACTGGTAATCCATTATATTCCTCTGGAATATTTAAGCAATACCGATCATTACCTGTTAAAGCTGTAAGTGGAGCAGAAAAACCCGTTACAATATAGTAACTGCTATTACTAGAAAGAGTGAAGTTTATATTTGTATCAGGCACATCCTGAAGATCATAAACCATATCTTTCTTATCATCATTTTCTTTCTGTATTTTATTATATCTAATCACCAACAAAGAAGCAAATACTGCCACCACAGCAAATAAACAAGATGCTATAATTTGAATAATTCTTCTTTTCTGTTTCATAGACAACCCTCCTTTACTTTTATAAAGTAAATTTGATATTTTTTGCATTATTAAAAAAGTATATAATAATACGTTTACATTATAATACTAATTTCGTAGCAATGCAACATTATTTCGGCTAAAAAAGGCTTTTTTACAGCAATTTTAGCGCTTTTTATGCACTTTTTAACATTTTTATAGTCTATTTTTAGGAAAATTTTTCCAAATCATTTAACCGATTACATAATGTTTTTTGATGACCTAAAAACCTGTTTTTATAAATCTTAAAATTTCACCATCTAAGAAAATGAAAAAGAAGCTTTTTAATGATAAAAAGCTTCATATCTTCTTCCTCTATTTTGACCTTATCAAATAGTTTCCTACCAGTAAATCTTTTTAATGGCTTCAAAGTCTACTCCCTTTACATAGTCCTCATAAAATAAATCCATATACTTAAAAAACAATTCAATTTGTTTCTTAGGATCAGGTTCTATAAGAGGAATAATCTGTGCATACGAACGACTATTATTCCATTGTAAATCCCTATAAACTCTTTTATAATTTTAGTAGGTATGACAAAACTCATTCCAGATATATAGGTTCCATTATCTCTTATCCGAAAAGTCATAATACCTAATAATTCTCCTCTTGTGCTATATAACGGGCCTCCTGAGGAACCATCATATATTTCAATATTTGTTGGAATTGAAAATATACTTTCTTCTTTATAGATTACATTTTTATAATCGCTTGATATTATCCCCTTAGATAAGGCTAGTCCATAGCCTTTAGGATTTCCTAACGTATAAACCTCTTTTCCAATTGTAAATTCTTCACTAAGCTTACTAAAACAATCTGTCTGCTTATCAATTTTAAGCAAACACAAATCATACATCTTTGATATAGAGATGATTTCAGCATTATATACCTCTTCATTTATAAAACTCACCTTGATAGATGAGTTTTCAGTAAAATCATTTACCACATGTTTATTTGTTAAAATTAAGCCATTCAAGGATATCAGTGTCCCTGTTGCTGAACTTGTCAATCCTTCATTTTCACATCTAATTTCTACTGTTTTATTGATTGCATCATTGTAAATGTCAAAGCTTGAACAGGAACATAAAATCAAACCAATATTTTTATTTTTTCTGTTTTTTAAAATAATTTATACAAAAAAATAGGAATCTTCGATTCCTCGAAAATTCCTATAATTTTTTAGTGATTTAATTGATTGGTTCAATACCAGACACATGATTATTTAATGGAGTGTAATCAAAGATATCTACCTTTCCATCTCTATTGATGTCAGCTGCATAATTATACTCATATTTCAAGCTATTGCTGTTAGAAATCTGAGTTAATAGCTTACTAACATCTGTAATTGTAATCTGTCCATCGCCATCTAAATCACCACGAACACTGATATAGGCCGTATCAATTGTTGTACCAAATTCATTAACAAATACAACTCTCATACCTGTTCCAACAAATGTTGAACTATATTTAGTAGCAGAGATTTGCTTAGTACCCTTATAGATTCTAATAAATCCTCTTTGTGCCTCTAAGAAGTTATTGATAAATTCTTCTACTGTGGTTCCTGCTTCTACATTACCAATTAATACTCTTTCCTTTGAACTATACTTCAAGTGCTCAGTAGCCTCAAATGTATTTGTTGAGGTTGCAAGTATAAATTGATATGAAGAGTTATCTAGACGTAGAACGTTACTTTCAATGAAGAATTCATATACATATTGTCCAGTATAGTTTCCTTGACCAGTAACAGTGATAGTTGCGGTAGAGAATACCTTAATATTATTTGCGTATTCTACTAAAATATCTTGACCTTGAACTAGGTTTATGCCCTTATAGTTCATTGTAAAGCCTGGCTTTATTGGTGAACCAGTATAGCTTTGTGAGCCCACTCTAGATTTAGATACATCAGCATCAGAAATATTCTTTGCCAGAATATGAACTGTAATCGTTCTAGAAAGAAGTTCAGCTCCATCAGACCATTGATAATTATCTAAATCTGCAATATGAATTGTTATAGAGTATGAACCTGCATCAGCAGATAAGCTTTCTAAGCCTGAATAAGTATATCCATTGCCATCAACAAAGCTTGGAACTTCACCTGAGTAGATTAAATTAACGACTTCCTCATAATCAACAACTGTTCTTGTGATTTCATATTCACAGGTAGCAGTTTCTGAAGAAATTGTATAATTTGGATTAGAAATAGTTGCAACAGCTACCTGCTTACCAATTGACGTACCATCATATCCGTCAGCTGGACGTATAGTTAATCCAGTATTAGATAATAAGGTAATAGCGGTAGGCAATTCAAGGTTACCTGTATATTCAATTTCTAAATTATTCCAAATAAGATCAATTGTCATCTTGTGAATTGTCAATTCAGCCTCAAGCTCTGCTGCAAGATAATCCTCTGTTTCTGCAACAGAAACCATAATTGTATAGGTATCAGCAAAGATGATTTCTGCCACAGGAGCTCCATTAGAAGACTGAATTGAATAAGTCATTGGAGCTGGACTATCACAAGTCATATATCCTGCAAGTAAATCTAAAGCATAGCCTGTATAATAAATCTTTTTGTCTGTTATCTTGATTGTAGGCATTGCTTTATCAATTGTAAAGTCAAGCTCACCAGATATAGGCTGATATTCATCAAATAAAATACGATAATATAAATGATATGTATCCGCATGAATCATTTCTGGGTTTGTAGTGAAGTTGCTAAAATCAGAATCGCTTGAAGGCTTAACAAAGCTATAATAAATATTATATGACCCCCCCGCTACATTACTGAAATCAAATTCAGGATATTTTGCGGTTCCATCATATGTTTTATGTAGAGAAGCTTCAACAACATCAACAGTAATTGTTGCTTTCACAATTTCAACTGTAATATTGATTCTAATTTCATAATTTGCTGTATCAACTTCTTCTCCATCAATAAAGATTCTTAAATCCTCTGATAGTTCAAATGCATCTTGACCACTATAAACTCCATAGCTACTGCCAATTGTCTTAATTGTACCTACCAATTGTGCATTTGAGAAGGTTGTTGTACCAATACCTGAAACATAATGGTTTTCCTCATCAAGAACTGTTGAGTAATAGCCTAGGCTGAAACCATCTCGTTCAAAATCTAACTCCCATGAAGCATTATTAAAGCCATGAGTATAATTACCTGTAAGAACTAAAATACGCTTTTCAATGTGGAAGTCATATTCTAATACACCAGCATTATAATTATCTGACTCAGCCATTGTGAAGATTGCTGTATAATCACCAACCTCTGTTGGCTTTGTCGTTGTAATGGCATTTGTAGCATGATTACGATAGGTAATTGTTAAGCTACCTGCACCAATAATCTTGAACTCTAAATAATCAAGCTTTTGACCATATTGTGCATTTAATCCAAGCACATTTGGCTCATTGGTTTGAATGGTTTCACCATTTTCAGTAATGGTTGCCTTATCAAATTTAGGATCAACTTTTGTAATTTCATATTCTGCACTAACTTCCGTAGCCTTGTAATTCTGAGTTTCCTCTGTTGTAACAATCACACGATATCTACCACAATTTACTGGAGCCTCAGCTAATATTTCATTTGTTGCTAGATCCATATAAGAAATAGAGTATGTAATTTGCTCCGTTTCACTTGGCTGAACAAGATGAACTGTAATATTTTCTGGCTCTACTGATTCAAAGTTAACGATTTGATATCCAGTCTTATAACTATTAGGAGCACCAGAATAGAAAATCCAATCAGTTCCAAGATATTGAGAAGCTTCAGCTTCTACTTCAATATCTGCGTTAATCTTTAAGATGATAAAATTCATTGTTCCTTCAGCTGTTTCGTAGTCTTCCATTTCAATTCGATATTGAATTACATACTCACCAGCATTAATAAAGGTTGGCATTTCATTTGTTTCATCACCAGAAGGAAGAATGTAGGTTACAACAGCCTCCCCCTCAGAATAAATTTCTAAGGTTGGATGCTGTGGCATACCTGTATAATCCACCTCAATATCAAGGAAGTCAAATTGAATTGGCTTTTCCTTAATATTAATATATAGATTAAATGAGAATTCATAATCAGAAAGAACATCTTCATTTGCTGCATTTACAATGGTTGCTTCCCAAGTAAAGGCATCAATTCCAATATACTCTCCTAATTCAGTTGAATTTGCTGTTAAAGTAGCTGTTAAAACATCGCCAGCAGCAATACCCTCAAAGGAATTGCTATCATACATCTTACTCCAAGGATTTCCATCAAGAATAACAACATGATCATCGTATTCTGTAACAAGAATTGTCTTAGGTAAAATTGTATAGGTTACTGTATTATTATTTAAGACATAGTTTGGATCTGCAGAAGCAACTGTTAGGGTATAAGTATCTGCATGAATATTTCCAGAATCCCCATAAATTACTTCAATTGGATCATGTCTTAATCCTAAAGCTGTTGTAACAGGACGATGTAGCATACCATCATAGGTAAACTCTGTCGTATCCCAAGTATTGCCAACAGTTCTAGGGGAAATAACAAATTCTAAGCTAGCTGAAGACTCACCATATTCTTCATTTCCTGGAAGGGTAATCGTAACACGATAAGTACCTGCATTCACTGGATTTGCATCTAGTGGCTGCCATGCACCATCTACCCATGCTTCATATGTGAAGACTGGTGTTGGATTTTCCATAAAGGAAGAGAAATCTGGATTCTTAACAGGACTACCATTATAAACATGCTTTGAATAAGAATCATCAATGATGATTGCTGAATCTCCTCGAACAATCTTATAATATACTTCTTCTTTAAATCCAATATAATTTTCTGTATCCTTTACCTCAATATAAGCAACATAATTATTAACATATACTGGAGCAAATGGGAAGAAAATATCTTGAGGATCATCTACACCACGATTATCTAGGTTATAGGTGATTGGCTCTACAATAGCTCCTATGGCAGGAGTTATTTCATAGTCAATCTCAATATGACTACCAGTAAATGCATATTCCTTCTCTTGTTCAGCAATTAAGGATAACTGAACACGACGAATCACAAGTCTAAACATTCCAACATATTCTTCCATTCTTAAGCCTGTAATTCTCAAATAGATATCATAGCTTCCCGCGTTGGTATAGCTGATATTTGAACTATAAGATAAACCATTTGGACTAAATAGAATTGTAGTCTGTAATGCATTTTCATTTGTAATTTCTATTTCAGGAGTATATGCAAGACCTGTATAATCTCTTGTTATGACAACAATGCCATCCTCTAAAGTGATTTCATCTCCCTCTTGAAGAACATGCTCAAAGCTAAATTCTTCATAACGGATTTTAACATTACATCTGTAAGTAACATGATAGTTATTATCAACAATATCACCATCTGCATTTACAAAATGTAAAGTTGAAATAAAGTCATACTGTGTAGAATAGATGCCCATCGCACCACTTCTTGTTGTTAATTCACCGATTACAGTGTCGAAGGATACTCCATTTTCAACCATTTCATCAGTTAATGAAACTGTATATGGCTTATCAATATCTTCATACACCTTTTCTGCATTGTGAACTATTGTAACATTTCTAGAGTAAATACGATATGCATATTCACTTGTTTTAAAGCAATAATTATTAGAATATGGCTCTGCAACAGATATAGTAAATACAATGTCCTCGTTAGTAACATTGATTCTATCCACACCCTCTGGGAAGGTATACTGAACCTCCACATCATGATTTGGACTAATCACAATTTCAACAATTGGATGAATCACAGTTCCTGTATACTCATAACGATCAGTTACAAGAACAGTATCAAGCTCATATGGCTTAATAATAATTTCTGTTGTAAACTCTGTTGCGTTAGTATTTAGAGTTTCTTCTGCGAAAATTACCATTGTATAGGTACCTGCATCAAATGGAAGATATCCATCAACAGCAGATACAGAATTTCCATCCTGATCTAGGAAGGATACTTGATAGGAATCCACATTAGATGTAATTCCTGGAAGTACATTTCCATGCTCACTAAAAGTAAATTCTTCTCCATCAACCTTGAAGGTTGCATCACCCTTTACAATTTGTACTTCAAATTCACCTAATTCAATATCAAATGAATTTGTCACAACTGAGCCACGCTCATTATAAATCGTAACAACAATCTTTAAGGTGTTATCACTTGTTGAATATTTATTTGCTACTTCACTTTCGGTTGATAACATCAATCGAATTCTATGATCAGGAATCATAGTTAGGATATCATAGTACTGATTAAATACCTTGCCATCATAATTCTTGCTAAATGTTGCAGACGAAGATAAATCGCTCTTCTGAATGGTTAGTGTCTTTGGAGTAATATCAAATTCATATTCAAAGGTTGTATCTAAATAATTCCTTGTATTATCCGCAGAAACAATAATTCTTGCAACATAATGACCAGCAGTAATTGCTGAATCTCGACGGCTACCATCTACGAAATACTGGACTGTAACATCACCCTTGCTACCAGAAATAGTATAGTCTAATGGGAATCTTTGTCCATTGTATTCCATAGTATTTGATTCATTATTCACAATAACCGTAGAATGAATACGATTCACGATAACGTTAATGCTACCATAAGTCGTATCAAAATGATCAGAAGTAATTCTAAAGTAGAAGGTATATACTCCAGCATCCTTATAGCTTAAGGATTCATAATCATAGGTACGACCATTTAATCCAAAGCGAATTTCATAGGAATCCTGTGAACTTACCTGTACAGAAACTAAATCTTCAACAAGATGACTGTTTCCATCATAATCAACAGTTACATCTTCTGCCTTATATGGAACATCTCCATAAACAACTGTAATGAATCCATTTAAGGTAACTGTAAAGATGTCCTGAGCAGGATTGCCGTCCTTCATAATCTTTAAATCTCTAATCTCAATTTGATTTGCCGTGATACGACCTGCCTCTGTTGGCGTAAATGCTAACTTATAGGAAATGGTATATCCTGGCAATAAATTACGAACTGTAAAATCACTGACATCCTCAATTACAATTTCAGAGCCTGTATATATAGCTTGATAATTGAAAGGAATGTCAATTTCAACAGGACATTTAATAATGTCTGTTGTTAACGCAACAATCTCAGAATGGAAATATGGATCTCTTGGATCATCCCATTCATAATCCTGTGAATTTGTTAACACACTGAAGAGGGTGTAAGTTCCAATATCCTCAAATCTGAATTCTTGATTTGGCTGATAAGTAAGAGTTAATTCCATATGGCCATTATCAGTAGGAATCGTATAGACGATTGTCTGACAACCCTCACTAAATAACTCAATATCTGTTCCAGCAGAGTATTCTTTTTCCTCAATGAAATTATGTTCAGAATCATATACCTTCATAATTCCCTTTAAGCGGTTTTCAACATTCTCAAAGAAGATTTCATAAATCATTTGGTTCTTATAAATTGTATAAGTAACAGATACATCAGCATATTTAACTAAATATACGTCATTTGAAACCATATTTCTTTGAACAAGAAGAGTACCTGAATGATCATATTCTGTATATTCTCCTGAATATAGCTTATATAATCCCTGAGCACTTTCCTGAGTATAAATTAACTGAGATTCACCTGTATAGCCATAATTTGTACCAACAACTGGAATAGCTACACTGATTTTCTTAATAACAAAGCTATTTACACTAGGAATCAAAACATAGTTCATAGGGATATTTCCATGGGTATCCGCTAAGAATTTTGAAGTATCAATTAATGCCTGAGCCTTATGGATACCCATTCCTAAAACGGCATCCTCCTCTTCACCTAAAGCAATTACCTTTAAAGGAAGCTTTGCAGGATCATACATTGTTGTTACCGTAGGTAGCAGTAAATGATTCTTATCATATTCCTGAGTTAAATCATTCCAATAGGTTGTTACAGGCTGTGGACTAATTGTTACAACAATATCCTTTAAGGTTACATAATAATCCATTGTAATGTTTTGGTCATCGCTTGTAAGTACAAACCAGTTTTCACTCCACATTAAATTGTAGAATTCATCACTTGACATATAAGTTCTAGCATCTGCACCATCAACATATACAATATCCTTTGGACCATAGGTTGAATTATTTGGCTTATAGTGACTAACTGTATTGTTGCCAGTTGTTACTAACGTACCATATAATTGACCACCAAGACTACCAACATAGCCCTGAACCTCAGTATCCCAAGCGTCTCTTTCCCATCTGTACTCATCATAAATCTTGTTATCCTCAAAGGTTATAACAAGCTCTGCCTTGGTAATGTCAAAGTTGACTGTCTGATTTCCAGCAGTTGATTGATGATTAGATAGTAATGTCACTCTAGGCTGATAGGTTGTAACTACACCAGTTTCAGAGAACCCTGTCACATGAAGGTTATCCTCGTATACAAGACGATATAAACCGCCTTCAAGTGTTAAATCTGGTAAAATTGGCTGACGAATATCCTCTAAACCAGTCCAATAATTTACAGAAGCATCCTTAACATCTCCAACAATTGTCGTATTCATACCATTTAAGGAGACAATAGGAGTTGGAGTTTGTAGATCTCCTGTGAAGACTAATTCAGAATTTTCCCATGAAATATCTAATCCATTCACAAGAATCTGATAAGTATCTCCAGATGTCTTTGTCCAAGAATACTTTTCCATATATTCTGTGTTATTTGTTAAATCCACACCATCTACGGAAGTCGTATCAACGTAACCATAATATACTAAAGCATTTCCATCTGTTGTTTTTGTTTCAGGATCGTATTTACCAATCCATTTTTTTGCATCTCCACCACAATAATCTGCAATCTCATCCATTGTTCTATGAACATAGACAATCATTGCTTGACCGCCTGGTAAAGCATTCTCTTCAACCTTTACGACATTATGAGCAATTTCAAAGGTATCAATATCACGATAGATATCATTTGGATCCGCATTTGCCTTTTGATTATAGCTTGCGATGGCACCTGCCTTGATAGCAACAACTGGTCTACTTGCATAAGTTTCAGGAACCACAATATGACCACCTGTAAACTTAGAGGTATAACCAATAATTTCAAATCCACCAGTAAATGTACCATCTGGGTGCTCTATTGCAGATGGATTGTATTGATAAATGAAGATTTCTCTTTCCTCAGAGCATACAATATACTTCGTATGCCAACGGGTTGCCTCATTTGCTTCCCATACAAACTGAGAATTGAAAATCAAATCATTTTGATCTAATAAAGAATCATCTGCTGTTAAATGCCACTGTGATGGTCTTTCACTAGCATATATAATTGCCTGATCATTAAATGCTGGAGCATAGCTTGGTACATAATGGGCAATGATGAAGAATTGTTCATAAACAACTCCATTTAATATTGCACCAGCACCCTTCTTTTCTGCCTCTAGTTCCTCTGGAGATTCCATATTAATGAATACCTGCTCATGAAGTTCTAACGTTTCAAGAGGAATTTCAACATATTTTAAATCCCAGCATCCATCAAAGGCACGAGTACGTATTACCTTAGTTGTTAAAGGAATATTGATAACATCAGCCATATGGACATTTTGGAAAGCATAGGCTGCAATGTCTGTAATTTGTCTAGATAAATCAATACGATATAGCTTATAAGGTATATAGAATGTCCATCCAGAGTTTTTAACATCCTCTTTATAGCCCTGTGTAATCTTAACACCATGAGATGCTTGATGGGAAACTTCATATCCATCAGGATAATCAGTGTATGCATCACTACCAAAAATCCATCCAAAGACAGCTTCTTCTGTTCCAGAAACTGCACCTAGACTTGAACCAATAAATGGTAATGTAATATCCTCAAGCTCACACATACCATTAAATGCACCCTTGTGAATGTATTTTAATGTATCTGGTAACACAAGTGTAAGAATAGAGGTTAGATATGCAAATCCATAGGATTCAATTTCTTCTAGACTTGCAGGAAGATTTAGCTGTTCAAGCTCTCTTAATCCATAGAATGCATACTCTTCAATTAATTTAATTGTTGGATTTAAGATAAATTCTGTTTCTGAATTCAAATGAATTAGCTTATGACATTCCTTAAATGCTCCAACAGAAATGCTTGAAATAGTTGATGAGGTTAGAACAACATGCTCTAATACCTTATCATTTTCAAACATATAAGTACCTAATGCATCACATTCAACCAAGGCATCCTCTAATACTTTACAATTTGCAAATACCTTCGTTCCTAGGGAGGTCATTGTATTTGGTACATGAATCTCCTTAAAGCCTGTGTTTTCAAAGGCACTATCACCTAAAGAGGTAATCTTCTCATGGAAGAATTCACTTGTCGTCTTTGTAGCAAAAGTTGTTAAACTTTCACAATTCATAAATGTTTTGGCTTTAATTTCAATTAGTAGGTTATTATCACTATAAATGAAGGATTCCATATTAGAAGAGTCCATAAAGCCCTCTTCACCAATAGATTCAACTGTTTGAGGAAGCTCAAATGCAACTAAGCCTGTATTTTTAAATGCTCTTGCACCAATCGTTTGAACACCTTCATTTAAGGTAACGTGCTCTATTTCTGTGCAATTTAAGAATGCTTCATCAGCAATTGCCGTATCATCTGTAATATTTACAGTATGTAAGCTTTCAACAACAGCATAATCATTAATATTTGGTGTGATTGCTTTTGCTATTTTAAATACGCTTGGTGTTGCTTCTTTTGCTACCTTGCCAAATAGCCAGCCAAATACATTATTATTTAGTTCTGCATCTGTACTTGTTACAACACCACGTTCCTGACCTACAAATGGTAAAGTCAAAATTTCTAGCTTATTACAATTCTTAAACACTTCCTTACCCATATAGGTAACGTTTTTAGAAACTGTAAATTCATTAAAGCCATCAGCATAACAATTTTCAAATGCATACGCATCAATTTGAGTAATAGAATCTGGAAGATAATGCATTACTAAACTTGTACAATTTTTGAAGGTACCCTCGCTTACTAAGGTAATTGGTGTATTCTCAGGATAATTGAAGGTTACCATCTTATTACAATTTAGATAAGCATATTTTCCAATAGAGGTTACATATTCAGATATGCTAAATTCATTAAAGCCATCAGCATAACAATTTTCAAATGCATTATCACAAATCGTTGTTACACTATCTGGTAAATCATGCATAACTAAGCTGATACAATCCTTAAATAAGGCTTTGCTAATTACCTTAACCTGACAAACCTCTTCAAAGGTTACAGTTACTAATGCATCCGCATGATAGAAACCATATTCTCCTATTGTAAGAAGTGTATTTGGCAAGCTTACCTCTACTAAGTTATCTGCATTACTAAATGCATACGCCTGAATATCAGTATCGCTTGTAAGAATTACCTTTGTTAGCTTTTCTTCAATAGAATAATTAGCATTATCAGTAATCTCACCCTCCTTATAGCCATAAATCCAGCCAAAGATTTCGTTTGTTTGTGGCTCGCTTGAGGAGATACCCTTATGCTCACCAACAAATGGTAGGGTTAGAGTGGCAAGATTGGTTGTCCCTCTAAATACAGCCTCACCAATCGTATGAACATGATTAGAAATGACAAAGTCAATAAATGCAGTATCATTACAGTTTTCAAATGCATATTGCTCAACAATTTCAATAGAATCTAAAAGCTTACGCTCAATGGTTCCCCCATCATAGATGAAGCCCTCAAGAGCAATACAATCCTTAAATAATCCTTCAGATATTGTTGTAAGCTTCCAATCTGCCTCAGTGAACTTCTTAAACTCAACTGTTTCTAAAGAATCTGAAGTATAAAAGCCATAAGCACCAATGCTTTCAAGAGTATTTGGCAGAGTAATATGCTCTATAAAATCTGCATTACTGAAAGCATATGCTGCAATTGCTGTATCACTTGTAATAATAACTGTTGTCAGCTTTTCTTCAATAGAATAATTAGCATTATCAGTAATCTTACCCTCTTCATAGCCATATACCCATCCAAACATTTCATTCGTTTGAGTATCACTACCTAGAGTTCCTCTATGCTCACCAACAAATGGTAAAGTTAGAGTAGCAAGGTTTGTCGTCCCTCTGAATACAGCCTCACCAATTGATTCTACATAATCAGAAACAACAAAATCAATGAAGTCTGTATGATTACAATTTTCAAAGGCCACTGCTCCAATTTCTGTAATAGAATCAAGAAGTCTGCGTTCAATATCTACACCATTATAGATAAATCCTTTTAATGAAGTAGAATTTCTAAATAATCCCTCTGGTATTGCCTTTAATTCCCAAGTATGATCTGGCAATTCAATAAACTCAACCGTTTCTAAAGAAGTAGATACCTTTCCATCATTAGCAAAAGCATATTCTCCAAGGTAGCTAATCGTACTCTTTATTATGAACTTAGGAAGACTAGAACAGTTATAGAAAGCATATGCTCCAATCTTAGTAATTTCATCTGGTAAAGTTTCAAGCACGGCTGTATCATTTGGAAGCATAAATCCAAGTAGGGAATAGCAATCTGCAAATGTTTCATCCTTGATTTCTCTTATATTGCATGCATTTACAAAGCGTACATACTCTAAAGAGGTTGCAAAGCTAAATGCACCAACACCTAAGTAACCATGACCTTCTTCTACTAGGCAGGCCTCTAGGCTTCCTGCACCTAAGGAAGCTGGTAAATCAATAGAAAGCAAGCCAGTATTTCTAAATGCATAGTCACCAATGGTAATTAAGGTTTCTGGTAAACTAATCTCTATTATATCCTCACAATTTTCAAAGGCATGATCAGATATAACCATTTCTCTTGTGATAATGACCTTCTTAAGTGTTGAAGGAATATTGTATTCTTTTACCGTTTCAGGAGCATTATAGCTTAAATTCTGAGGATTAAATCTTCTTAACGCATTAGAAGTAACCTTACGTCCAAAGATCCAACCAAAGTATGCTCTTTCTCCATATTTCTCATTAGATTCTGCACGATACACTCCAGTGTCTGCAATGTTTAATAGTTTACCAACAAATGGAATTTGTAAAGTAACCAAATTATTGCATCCCTCAAAGGCAGCATAACCAATTTCCTCTAAGCTGTCAGGAACAACAAATTCTGTTAATCCTAAACAATTATAGAAAGCATAATTATCAATCATCTTTAGCTTTTGGCTAAAGGTAATTGAGGTTAAATTCTCTGCATTACTAAATGCACCATAGCCAACTACTGTTTCATCTGTAAAGACAACCGTAGAGAGCTTTTCTGGAATCTTAAATTCAAGATCCTCATAATCTGCTAGCTCCTCATCTGTTAGACGTGGATCACGTGAATAATTTGTAAATACATCATTATAATACAAATCCTCACTCTTATAGAAGCTTTGAGTGGTTGTATCATAGGTTTCATCTTCTCTTGCTTTACCAAAGATGTATCCAAATAATGCTTCTTCCTTATTATTATTTGCACGTTCCTTACCAACAAATGGTAAAGTTAATTTTGTTAAATTTTCACACTCTTCAAATGCACCAATCCGGATTTCTAAAATGTTATCTGGAACAACTAATTCTGTCAATCCAGTACACTTATAGAACATATATTCTCCAAGGAAGGTATTTTCAAAGGTAATATCTGTTATACCACTACACTTTGCAAAGGCATAATCATCAATTGTTGTAATACTTGAAGGAAGAACAACTTTCGTAATGTTAATATCACTATCAAACATATGAGAGCCAATATAGTCATTTTCAAAGGTAACAGCAAGAACACCCTCTGCTAAATTCTTACCAAGGTTTGTACAATTTGCAAAAGCATAAGCATCAACCTTTGTAATGTTTTGTGGAATGACAACACTTGTTAGACCTAGACAGGAATCAAACATACGTTCCCCAATTCGTGCATTTTCTAAGGCAAAGTCAGTTATGCCATCAGAGTATGCAAAGACAGAAGCTCCTAGAGTTGTAACACTAGCTGGAACTGTAATAAAGGTTAATCCATCATTATTGTAGAAAGCCTCAGAAGCAATCTCAACAACATTTCTTAAATGAATACCATTTACTAATACTCCATCAGAATTTACCTCTCCCTTACCAGCAAGCTTGCCATCCTTAAATGCTGCTTTACCAATTTCTTCTACCTGATTAAAGTCAAACTTTGTAATGGAATCACATCCAACAAAGGACTCATCTCCAATTTCTCTAACTGCATCAGGTACAGTTGATAACAATAGCTTCTCATCGTTCATAAAGGCTTGATTTTCAATACGAACAAGGTTTTGGCTGATACCAATTATTTCTAGCTTCTTATTATTTGCAAAAGAACGTTCCCCAATTTTTTCAATTGTGTCTGGCATAATAATCTTCTTAAACAATTCAGAGCCCTCAAATGCATGGTATCCAATCTCTGTAACCGTTGGATCAGAGTTTTCATTAATATGGTTAACATCATACAAATTCAAATTAATGAACTCTGGAACTGGATGGGTAATGAGTGGATCAGAAACAGAAGGATATAAATTGATTGGATCTGGTGTTTCTGTTTCACTAGCAATATTCATCATAGATCCAGTAGCAAAAATCTTTTGATTTGTAATCGTTAGGTTGATTAAGGATTTAGGAACATATCCTACACAGCGCTCATCTGTATTATAGTTTGAAGATAGATGATCCACAAAGATTTGCTCAACATAATTCATTCTAGCAAGCTCTTGTTGTAACGTTGTTACAGGAATTGTATAGCCAATGCCATCGTGCTCATGAATAAATTCACGTTGATTTTGAATGACATCTGTTGCAAAGATATATACAAAGCTTGACTCATAGTTTACAGCCTGCTCATGATTTGTGTAATTTCTTCTTCCAACAAATGGAATCGTTAAATTTTCAAGTAATGTACAGCCTGTAAATGCTCCAAAGCCAATTTCTTCAACAGTGTCATGAACAATTACGGTATGAAGCTTCTTACAGTTTGCGAACTCATGGTCACCAATAACTGGATTCCAAATTTCAATATATTCTAGACCGGAATTTTGGAATGCTCCATCTCCAATAATATCTACACCTCTTGGAATATCAATTCCCTTTAAGCTCCAGCAACCATAGAACGCATACTTACCAATGAATTTTAATTCCTTTGGTAAAATGATTTGTTCAACGTCTGCACAATTCATAAAGGCACCATAACCAATACCAATACTGCTTGTTAAATCGATAACCTTTAGAGAAGATGGAATTTGATATCTTTGTCCAATGCGATCAACATAGGAGTTATTCTCCTTCCAAGCAGCAAAGTCTTCATCATTCCATACCTGTGGTGCATCAGAGGTTAATGCATCTCCATCTGTACCAAAGATATATCCAAGAGTAGTTTCCTTAGAGTCATGAGCATATCTGCTTTCTAATTCAACCAATTCCTCAAAGGTATCTGTATAGGAATGTCCACCAACAAATGGGATAGCAAGCTCCTCTAATGAGGTACACAAGCCAAATGCGGCATAGCCAATAGATTTCACATTCTCTGATACCTTAAACTTTGTAATACTTCTATCATTATAGAATGCATAGGATCCAATCGCTGTTATAGTATCTGGCAAGCTTGTCATAACTAGCTGAGGACAATTCATAAATGTTTCATCTGCAATAGTTTTGATTTCAAAGCCTGTTTCAAAACGGACTGAGCGTAATCTCTTATCATCCTTAAAGGCACCCTTATTTAATGCAAGAACAGAGGAAGGAATGCGAATGCTTCTTATACCTGTATTTCTAAAGGCATAATTATCAATAATTCTCAATTGATCTGTGCCTAAGGTTATCGTTGTAAGATTTGTAGCTTGATCTAATGCACCGTAGCTTAAGTAATCTGCAACCGTAATGGTAAGCTCAGTTAAGGCTAGTGGAATGTATGCCCACGTTTTAGAATCCTCATCATATTCCTGAGTAATCTTTGACATATACTCCTTGTAATCCTCACGAATTTCTTCTTCCTCACTGAAGAACCAAGCCAATACAGAATCCTTATCTCTAAATGAATAATCAATAGTTCCATCTGCATTCAAATAGGTCTTCATCGTTCTACCAATAAATGGTACCGTTAATTTTTTCAAATGAGCAACCTCAAATAGGAAGCTATTTGAAATATACTCAACACAATCATCGACAACAAGTTCAGTTAAGCCTGTATCATTTGCAAACATATATTCTCCAATAAAGTTATTTTCAAACTTAACATCACATAATTTCACTTCATTTGCGAAGGCATGGGTTTCAATTGGTACCACTGCATCAGCTGAAGTCAAATCATAAGCTAGTTTTTCCATAATTCTTAGAGTTTCAATATTATATGCACCATCAAAAGCGTGAGATTTAAGTAAGGTTAAATTTTCTGGTAAATTAATCTTATAGTGGTCTTGATCTATGGAATATAGTGCATAATCATTCATAAACATAACGCCAGATTGATAGAAAGCATAATCTCCAATCGTTAAAACATTTTCATCAGATAGGTTGATGCTTTCAATATCCATACGGCTAAATGCTCCAAAGCCAATATAAGCTTCATCTGTAATGGATACTAAAACTAAAACACTAGGCAAATAAGCATTTCTCTTCTTAAATGATGATCCATCATAATCATAAACCTGTTCAACAACAAGCATAGTATTTCCAACCTCTTCCTCATCTACTACTAAAATAGATGCAGGAGCTAGAGGCTCATTTGTAAATCCAAAAATCCAACCAAATAGATTTTCTTCTGTTCGATCATTATTTGCTTCCTTACCAACAAATGGTAATTCAATAGCAACTAGGTTTGGACAACGCTCAAATGCAGCATAGCCAATGGTTTGAACACAATTTGCTACTTCTACTACCTGTAAAGATGGACAATTAGAGAACATATAACGGCCTATAATATTATTTTCAAAGGTTAGGAACTCTAATAAATCACAGTTTGCGAAGGCATAGTCCTCAACCACTACAATAGGCTCATGAACTGTCAAGGAAACTAGTCCATCACAATCATCAAACATGTGTTCACCAATATAAGCATTCTCAAATACAATCTCCACCAAAGAATCACAATTTGTAAATACATATGTTTCACAGGAATCCTCAGTTAGCTGTGGAGTTAACCTTAACGTTGTGATTTTTTGACAGGAATCAAAGGCACGATCACGAATCAATATCACACTTTCAGGAATATTGATATTATACTTGACACCTGCAATTGTATCATCATAATTTAATAAGGTTATATCACTATATGCAAAGGCATATTTTCCAAATTCTGTTGTTGCTATATGACCATTTTCATTGTCTGTTGCAAAAACAAAATTAACAACCTTTGTTGAGCTAAATGCTCCAAAGCTTATTACCTCATCAGCTATAATAGATACATTCTTAATAGAATTTTGTATCTTATAGGTATGGAAATTAGATTCATCTTCTCCATTTGGAAGAGTGTAGATTTGACGGATCAAAGAATATTTTTCCTCATCAAGCTCTTCATCTTCTCTAAGTTTACCAAAAATCCAACCAAATACTGAATTTGGAACACCAAGCTCTATATAATCCTCTAATAAGGATGGATCTGAGATTGCCTCTAGTTGCTTGGTTACTCCATTATAATATTTACCCTCAAATAAGCTTTCATCAGCAGTAGCATACTGACCAACAAATGGCAATTCAAGGCTTTCTAAATTATCGCAATTTTCAAATGCTGCAAAACGTATTTCATAAATATTTACTGGAACACGAACATCAACTAAGGAACAATCATTAAAGAACATATAACGGCCTATAATACCATTCTCAAAGATAACATCTGAAAGACTGAAGTTATTTGCGAAAACATAAGAACCAACCGTTGTAACGCATTCATGGATGGCTACATCAGGCAAGCTTAAGCAATAATCAAACATATGGTCGCCCATCTTGTCATCATTATAATCTAAGCTGATTAAGGATAAGCCATACGCAAAGACATAATCCTCAACATCTCCAATCACATCAATATCTGTTGGTGTAGTTAGAGTTTCTAATGCATCACAATAGTAGAACATATGAGATTTTAGGACAAATCCCTTATATCCTTCTTCTGTTCTAAATTGAATATTCGTTAAAGCATGCTCATACGCAAAGACATAAGAACCAAATTCTATATCTGCCTTAAAGGTATAAATATTTTGAATAGAATCACATTCTGCAAAAGCGTAATTTCCAACTCGCTTAATTGTATCTAAAATTTCAATATCAGAACAATCAGCCACAGCCAATGCTTCATTTTTATTCACATTGTTTAAGGAATTCATATTGAAGAATGCAAAATCATCAATCTCAGTCAATATCACACTTGCATCAACAATAGCACCTGTTTCCGGATCTTTCTTTGTACGATTTAAGCTTTCATTGCTTAGAGTTACCTTTTCAATCATATCACAATTCATAAAGGCACCATAGGCAATAATGGTTTCTGAGGTTACAGAAACAGTAGTCAAGGATTTTGGAATAAATCCTGTAACATACGTCTTTTCTTCTGCATTCTCGTCAACTAAAAGCTCTACGTCAATACAAGGGTTATGATCATATGTATAGTTCTTAAAGTACTGAATGGTTTCCACAAAGTTAGTATAATCATAGGTATCCGTAGTACTAATACCCCCTGGACGATTTGGATCGTTAATTGGGTTCATAACTTCATCTGCTAACAAAGACTTATCATAGTAATTTGGTCTAATGCTATCAAAGAAATATGCAAATGTAGAATCATCTGTCCTATTATTAGATACTTCACGATTCTTTCCAATGAAAGGTACAGAAAGTGTAGATAAGCTTTGACAGCCTGTAAAAATATTCTTTCCAATTTCTTCTAAGCTATCTGGAAGCTTTTGTTCCTCTAATGAAATACAATAAGCAAATGCGTCATCTCCAATAAAAGTAAATGTGTCTGTATCAGGAAGCTTGATTTCAGAAATCGTCAAACAACGCTCAAAGGCCTTTGACTTAATATATTCAAGCTCTGTTAATGGCGTTAAATCCATATCCTCTAAACGGTAACATCCCGCAAATACATAGTCCTCAATCTTCTTGATAGACTCACATAAATAGATATGTTCTAGGTATTCACAACCACTAAATGCACCATAACGAAGCTGATCTTGAATATCTCCATATACAGTAACTTCCTTAAGAGATACTGGAAGATATACCCAGTAGGAGCTTGCCTCACCATACATCTGACAAACCTTATACATAAGCTTTTCATCATCTGGGTTAGCTCCCTCCTCATCTGTTGCATATCCAAAAATATAACCAAATAAAGAGTTATATTGTGTACTTTCTAGTTCTGGATTTCCCTGATCACCAACAAATGGAATACTTAATTCATGAAGACTAACAAGTCTTGAGAACGCACCCTCACCAATATGAGTAACCGTTGTTGGAACAATTAAGGATTCAACCCTACGTAAATTGCTGAAAGCCTTTGATCCAATATCATCTAGCTTACCATCAGCTGGTAAATTTACCTCTGCAACATTTGTACAGTTTTCAAATGCTTGATCATTTATACGAACAATATTCTTAGGGATATTGATAACCTCTACTGAGGAGCAGCCCTTGAAGGCAGCATTAGAAATGGTATCAAATTGTTCTCCTGTTGGAAGTACAATTTCAACTAAGGAAGCACAATTCTCAAACGCATGCTGACCAATGGATATGGTTGTATCTCTAAAGCCAATGGTATCTTTACTATGATCATGTGAAGTATAAGTAAAGCTTCCATCTGCATTAACTTCTACCACAATATTTCCTACGGCATCAAATCCTAAAATATTTTCAGCAGTAAAGCCTAAATAGTCTGCATCTGAAGAATGGAAAACATGAAGCAACGCCTTATTATTATAATACATATATTGTCCTACAATATTGTTTTCCTGATGGACATATAATAGACCCTGACATTCTGCAAAAGCATAATCACCAATAGTAGTTACATGATTTGGAATAACAATATCCTCTAAGGAATCACAATGATAGAACATCTTACCAGATATACGAGATTCCATATATACAATATATTTTAAAGAATCACAATCCTCAAATGTTCTTGTTCCAACAGAGAAAGCCAGTTGTGGAACAAAGATATATTCTAAGGAATCACAATCCATAAACTGTCCTTCAGAAACCTGCTCATTTAGAATCTTAATATCTGTTAAGCCACTCTTTGCATAAGCATACTTACCAATTGCATTCTGCTGAATACGCGCTGGAATGACAGCATACTCTAAATGGTTTGTCCCATAGAAAGCAAAGTCTCCAATTTCCTCAACTGTATTTGGCATCATAAAGTGTTCTAAATTAAAGTTTCTAAAGAAAGCATAGTGTCCAACAAATACAAGTACCTCTGGATTTATAATACGATCCGTAGAAGGTGCTAATGCTGGTGTATTTGGATAATCAACATCTGTTGACATAGTAAAGCTTCTTAATTGAGAACGATATAGAACAGTTCCATCCTCATCCATCGTTTCTAAAGAGTTACCAAAGGCAAAGTTACCAATATAGCATAGCTTTGTACATGCGGTAGCATCAATGGTTTCAATGAAAGGACAATCCTTGAAGGATTCATCTAATATCATATCTGTCTTCGTTAATACAATATTTCGTACAGCCTTAGATACATAGAAGCCTACTCTATCTTCATTCTTGTTTGTAAGATCCTCTGCCAAAAGCTCTTCTATCTTTGAAGCATTATCTGTAAGCTCTAAGCCAGAAGCTGTTTCATAGCGTTCATCTGCAACAGATGGATTTGTATAGGTACCTGTTGTCTTTTGGTAGGAAATCAAGAAGAACTGCTCATTAAATATCTCAAGAGCCTTCTGGAAGATTTCCTCAGAGCTTTCAGCTGTTAGAATTGCAGCCTCTCCATCTATAAGAAGTTCCTTATCCTTGAAATAATCAATTAAATAAATTCGTGTATATGGATCTACAATTGTTGAGGTTACTCCTTGAACAGTTTCAGTTCTCCAGCCTGGAGCCTCAGATCCAAATAACCAACCAAAGCCACTATGAAGCTCTTCTCCATCTGCATCACCCGTCGTTGTAAAGAAACGATCTGTAATTTTTCTTCCCTTTTGACCAGCAAATGGCAATGTGATATCCTTTAATGAAATACATCCAGAGAAAATACTATAACCCAATTCTTCTACTGAAGTAGGTAATACCAGCTTAGGTAAAGAGTAGCAATTTGCAAAGGTATAATCTCCAATATAGCTTACTCCCATCTTTAATGGGTCTGTTGGATCCGTATCAGGTATACTGATATTTGTAATATTATGACAATTGTCAAAAACATAGGTTTCAAGTCTGCTTACCTTTGGTGGAATAATCATTTCCTCTAGTCCCATACAAGCATAGAATGCATAATCCTGAATTGTTACAACAGTATCAGAAAGATGAATATGCTTTAAGGTTGCACAGTTATAGAAGGCACCATAAGCAATTGTAGTCTCCACATGAATGGATACCTCAGTTAAATTTGGAGGTAAATAGTAAACTCTATAATTATCAATGGTTACATTATTCTGCTTCATATAATACTGAGTTGTAGGAATTGCCTCAAGAATAGTTCCATCCTCTTTAGTAACTACGAATTCACGCATACCAAAGATATATCCAAAGACAGAGTCAGCAGATTCATGAACGTTTGCACGTCCACCAACGAATGGTAGATCCATTCTTTCAAGTCCTAAACAGCCCTCAAAGGCTCCAGCTAAAATGAATCCAACTGTGTTTGGAACCTCCATATAGGTTAAACCATAACAATTATAGAAGGCATAGTTGTTGATGCTTAATAAAGACTTATGATCTTTTCCTGTTTCCTCTATAACTGCCTTTGTGTTAGGAAGATTGATTTCTTCAACAAAATATAAATTATAGAAAGCACCATATCCTAATACAGTTTCTCTTGTAACATTGATTGTACGTATCTTATTAGAAACATAGAACTCATAAGTTAAAATGTCAGAACATTTTTGGGTAACAAGCTCCATAACAGCACTATCCATTATGGTTTCATAATCAATTTCAATATAGATTCTATCATCTGGTGTGCCATCTTCTGCTGTCTGATAGATATCCTCAGCACGATCTGCTACACCAACATTTGATACATCATTGATATTATCTAATAAAGACTCAAAATAGAAACCACGGAAAGATTCATCAAATGCATAGCTACCAAATAACCAGCCAAATAAGGAATCCTTAGATTCTGTATTACCAAGCTTGTTTCCAACAAATGGAATGGTAACTGTGGTCATATTATGACAGCCTGCCAAAACACCCTCTCCAATATACTCAGAGCTATCTGGAATTACTAGCTCAACAATAGAAGAATATGCAAACGCATAAGCTCCTAAATAGTCTAAGCCCTCTGCAATTAAAATGGATTCAATTGCAGTATCTAGCGCAAACGCAAAATCTCCAACATAGCGCATATCTGAGCCAATATAGATGAAGGAATTAAATACACCAGACTGTGTACTATTTGTTATTACCCCATTAGATGAACTATTAAATACAAAAGTAGTTGCACCTGATGGATCTACAATATTCATATCTCCTGTTTCATTTAAATGAACACAGTTGTAGAACATGTATTCTCCAATGAAATCAGAATAATAATCAATTTGACATAGACCTGCACAATATGCAAAAGCGTGAGTTCCAACTTCTTTTATGCTTGCAGGAACTGTTAAACTAGCCAAATTTAGATTGTTTGCAAACATATAGTCTCCAATTTTTGTTGCTCCATTAAAGCTTACTAAAGAAATATTCGTATGCTCAAAGCAGTGAGCTCCAATATTGACAAGACTTTCTGGCAAAGTAACAGAGTTTACGCTATCAGAATATGCAAATGCATAATCCCCTAGTGTTTCAATATCTGTAAAGAACCGTTCCTCAGTTTGACCATCTAAGCCCTCATCAATCAAGACTAATGAATCACAATTATAGAAGGCATACGCTCCAATTTCTTTTACAAAGCTTCCATTCAAGCGAATTCTTTGAATTTCAGAATTAAAGAACACTCCAGCACTTATAATAACACCCTCTGTACCACCATTTGTAAAGCTTACCTGTTCAATGTGGTCATTAGCAAAGGTGTATGTACCTGTAACCTTATTATTAAATACAGCAGAAAGGATATATGGACAGCCTGTAAATGCATGATCCTTTATTTCTGTAATGGATTCAGCAAAGACAACCTCTGATAATTGCTGAGCATTTTCTATATTATATCTTTCAAAGGCATTGTCTGCAAAGGCATAATTGCCAATCATCTCTTCTGTTCCAAAGAACCCAAAATATGGTGTGCCTGCTTCCGTTCTAATAAAGGAGCTATCTAGCATTCCATCAAAATTATAGAAGGAATAATCTAGGAAATGGGTTGTTGTAGTTGAAGTTGTATCCTCAACATACTTAAATGCATGACTTGAGGTATAGTTTTCAAAATCAATCTTATGGTAATAGAAGTTTTCTAGCCAGTCAAAGTTAGACATTGCACCATAACCAAAGGTTGGTTCATCATAAATATAAACCGTCTTAAGAGAAATTGGTAAGAACCAATCCACTGTTGTCTTTGTATATGTTGCTGGTGTCTCTGGTGTTTCCTCTTCACCCTCATCTGCTAAAACGACTTCATCCTTTTCATCAAGCTTCATACAAATCTGTTGTAGTTTAACAAAATACCCAGAAGCATTTCCCTCTTCATCTATGGTATAAAGGTTATCCTTAACATATGTACTTTGTTTGCTTTCACCATCAGCAGATTGATAATCCAAGGTATCTGTACCAAAGATAAATCCAAATAAAGAATCAATATCCTTTTCTGTACCTCTTGCAGAGCCTACAAATGGTAGCATAATCATTTCTAATTGATTTAGACCATAGAACGCACCTAAACCAATATATTCAACGCTAGAAGGAACAATCATTTCCTTAATCTGATAGCATTCTGCTAAAGCATAGGCTTCAATGGTTTGTAAGCCCTGTGGTAATACAATTCTTTCTAGATTTGAACATCCATAGAATGCAAAGGATCTTAAGGTTAATAAATCCTTAGATAGAATAACCTCTCTTAGCTCCTCACACTCCTGGAATGCATGTTCACCTAAAACCTCACAGCCATCTGGCAAGGTTATACTAGTAAGCTTACGATTACACATATAGAAGGCATAATCTTCAATTATCTTCAAGGTTGATGGGAAATCAACCGCTTCAAGCTCATAGCAATATGCAAAGCACCAGCCAGGAATTAGCTCTGTTCCCTCTGGGAATACAAGTACAGAGGAGTTGCCATTTTCTGGTTCAGCTGAACCACGAAGGTTATGACACTTATAGAACATATATTTTCCAAAAATCGTGTTGTTGAATACAGCAAATTGTAATCCTTGACAATATGCAAAAATATGAGTACCTGTCGTTTCAAGTGTGCTTGGAAGTTCTATCGTTCTTAAGGATTCGCACTTTGCAAAGGCAAAGTTTCCTAATTCCTTAGTTGCATTTAATGTAATATTTTGCAGGTTTGTACATGCATAGAATCCATAATCTCCAACAGACTCAAAGTTTCCGGTAAATCCTAGTGTTGTCAAACCAGAACAATTCATAAATGCACCTTGAGGAAGGGTTGTAATATTCTCTGGTATATTTAATTCCGTTATACCTATACAACCAGCGAACATATAGTCTCCCAAATAAGAGCTTTCAAAGATAATTGGATCTTGTCCCTCAGAAGCTTTAGTGCCTAAGTTCTTACAATCAGCAAAGCTATGAGAGCCAATATTAGTTAGCGTTGATGGAACAGTCAGCTGAGTAATACCATCACAATCTGCAAAAGCAAAATTTCCTAAGGTCGTCAGCTGCGCTGGCAGATCAATCGTTTCAAAGGAATCACAGCTATAATATGCATAATTACCAATTTCTGTAACTCCAGAAGGCAAATCAAATACTTGATAGCTTGAGCAATTAAAGAATGCATAAGGTTTAATCGCTGTAACCGTTTCTGGAATATCAAACTCTTCTACTGAAGAGAAATTCATAAAGGCACCATGAGAAATCGTTGTTTCCTTTAATATTTTTACTTTTCTTAGGTTTTGTGGATAATTTGCTAAGTATAGCGTTGTTGTTTCTCCTGGACCTGCTGGTCTTCCAACGGTATATCGATTCGTTTCATCAATAAGATAGTTACCATCATACATTGCAGGATCAACTAATATATCATAAGCATAGCTTCGGTCAAAGTTTAGTTCTAATTCAACATTAATATCATCACTAAGATCTGGTAAGGTTGATAATAAGTTACCAGAGCCATTTACCTTGTCTAACGCAGGCTCCTTGTAATATTGTACACGGTAATAGCTATAATTGTACCAGCTTCCGCCAGCATGAGAGTATGGATAATATGGATTTGTTGTACGCTCAAACATAGATCCAAACGTTCCTACTCTTCCTGAGCTATTCACTTCAGTACCAACAAATGGAATGGTAATATCTAGTAATCCAGTACATCCACGTAAGCAATATTCTGCCATATAATTTACTGTTTCAGGCAAAATCAAAGTTTCAATATTTGTACACCATCTAAAACCACCATGAATAGCTGTTTCTGCAGTTATTTCAACAATCTTACATTTAGATGGGAAATAGCCACCTTCAACATTCTGCATACCGTCATTGTTTCTACCATAAAATACATAGCTTAGGTAGGAATCAGAACTTGTTGTAGCATATCCTGTACCTACAAATGGCAAACGTAAGGTTTCAAGATTAATCCATCCACCAAAAGCTCCTTGACCAATCGTCTTTAAATACAAGGTATCACTTGCACCCTCTTGAATATTATCCCCAAGATCTAGGTTTGTCATATTTACAAATCTCTCAAATGCATAGGCATTGATGGTTACAACATTATTATTTAGCCAGAAACCACTTGTTATCTCATCCGTTCCATCTGTTTCTGCTTCCACTGTAAAATTTCTAAACAATTCCATTTTAGAAGCATTAGAATATGCGTAAGCACCAAATACTTCTGTATCATCACTTACACGAACCTCAACTAAGCTACCACACTCATAGAAGATTCCCTCAGGCTCCTTTGTAGAGTAATTATATACCTTAACAGCAGCGGTATGTCCAAACGCATAGGTTCCAATGGACGTAACAGTTTCAGGAATCACAATAAATGGATTTGTTGTAATATCCTCTCCAAACAAGAATAATTTACGACAATCATAGAATGCATAGGTTCTAATTGTGTGAAGATTTTCAGTAATTGTAACATTAGTCAAATTATCACATTCTCTAAACATATTAGAAGGAATAATTGTACCATGAACGGTCAAATTTACAAGGCTATCACTATTATAGAAGGCCTGATATCCGCTATGTGCTTCATCTGTTAATGAAAAATCAAGTGTAGCAGGTAAAACTAGCGTTATTACAGAAGTATGATAGAATGCATATTGACCAAGTTGTGTAATACCTATGTAGCTCCCATCATCTTGAAGCTTACCTAAAACTATGGTATGAATTGTTGAAACATTTTCAAAAGCTGAATTCAAAATAATACCAGAATATACGTAAACCTCTTCTAGCTTATCACAAGCAACAAAGGCACTTGTTCCAATAGTACCGGCCTCTACGGTTACCTTTAATAATTGATCAGAATCATAGAATGCCTGAGTCCCAATTGTTGCATTTTCAGCATATACTTCTATCAAAGCATCATTGTTATAGAATGCATTTGTACCTAAAGTTACTCCAACTGGCAATTTAGCACCATCAAAGATGTCATCTCCATAATAGAAATGAGCTAGCTTTTGATCATGACAGAAAGCATGAGTTTTAATATTGGTCATATTATCACAAACATGAACCTTTACAATATTGCTACACTCACAGAATGTATAATCCTCAATTACTGGATATAAGAAATTAACAGATGTAATTGAAGTGTCATATCGGAAAGCATATCCGTCTACCTTCATCGTTTCTGGAATCACAACATCATATTCCTTGGTTGCTGTTCCATCAAAAATATCCTTATGATTAAAGTTATTCAATGCAGGACAATTGATAAAAGCAGATCCATTTACTTTAGTCAAAGCATCTGTGTAATATACATTTTTCAAAACGTCATTGTGGTCAAACATATTTGTGCCAATGACAGCAGCATTATAGTGTACTGTAACTAAAGAATTACAGTTATAGAATACATATTCTCCCACATCAGAAGCTGTATCAATAGATGCAGGAACAGTAATCTCTGTTATAGCAATCTGTTGGAAGGAACGATTTCCCAAGGATAAAACTCCCTCATCTAACGTTACTTCAGCCAATTTAGATAAATCTGCAAAGGAATAAGCTCCAATTACACCTGCATGGATGGTCGCTTTTGTCATATTCGTACAATTGTTAAATACATAGGTTGCAAGAATTGGATAAGCAACATTGCTTACAGAATTGACATAATCCCCAGTATAGATTTCTATGGTTTGAATTGCAGAGCAATATTGGAACGCATAATCATCTATTTGGATGTTTGGAGCAAAATGCATTCCGCCAGCCTCTTTTATTTCTTCAGAGAAATAATAATTCTTTAAACTTGTACAGCGGTAGAAACAAGCCTCTGGAATACGATCAAACTCTTCTGGTGTTTCAACATCTACTAATCCAGAACACTGCCAGAACATTCTTTGACCAAAAATCTTGTTCTCCATTTTCACATAAGTAATACCTGTACAATTTGCAAAAGCATAAATTAAGATTGTTGTAACATTCTCAGGAATGACAATTTCTTTAATTGAGGTACATCCAACAAATGCTCTTTTTCCTATGTAAGTTAAAGACTGAGGTAAAATAACATTCGTCAAGGATGAACATCCTTCAAAGGCACCCCAAGTATGACGATCTGCATCATCATAATTCCATGAACTACCAATTTGAGTAATTCCCTCATTAAATATTACAGTAGTCAATCGGTTCATTGCATGGAAGGCACTTGAATCAATATAGGTTTCCTGAGTTAATTCAATCTTTTCTAAAGATCTTGGTGCTCTTAAATACACGTGTGTACTCCAGCCCCAATCACAACGATAACAATATATTGAAGTCCAACCGTTAGTAGCTGAATCTGTTTCAGTTCCAAAGGCAAAACCAAAGTTATTGTCCGTTCCTGTTTTAAGATAAGATCCAGATACTGAATTGGAATTGTTTCCTATTGCACGCCCAACAAATGGAATCTTCATCATAACAATATTAGACATTAATGCCATAGAAGCAAAATCAACATACTTACATGTATCTTCAATTTCTAGATACTTAAGCATCTTTGTATTTCTTAAAGCATTCTGATAAATACCTAATGGATTTGTAACATATAAAGTTTCTAAGGTTTGTGGCATATACACAGTTGTACCATACTGTTCTACTGCCTGACCGCCTGTAAAGGTTTCAGTACCAAACAGCATACTTAATGTATATCCTCGATCTGCGGTTCTACTAGCACTATATCCTGATGGAGCATTTTTGCTTCCCAAGAAAGGAATAGATAGCATAGACAAGCTTGCACAGCCAGCTAACATACCCTCTCCCATAGAGGTTACAGAATTAGGAATGAAAATAGATACTGCAAGAGCATTATTTTTAAATGCATAGTTTCCAATTGTGGTTACTGTCGCAGGAATAAAATACATAAACGTCTTTAATATGTATTTTGTATGTTCATCATCAATATCATTCTCATATCCTGGTGTATCATAAGGGAAATTGTATTTAGAGGTCTGGTCCTCACTTATACGAATCAGCTTACTACAATCTGCAAAGGCATAATTTCCTATGCTTATCAAATTAGAGGTAACAGTTACTACCTCATTTCCATCTGAATCTATTGAGGTTGTTTTATTACGATAGATATAAACAGATTCAATGCTTGAACATTTTTCAAAGGTATGATTGCCAATTCTTGTAACTCCCTCATAAATATTGATTGCATAATTATCTGTATTTCCCACAATATAGCTTGTATAATCTGTATTTCGATCAATAGAATGTGTTACTGAACCATCACTATTATGTACTGGATATTCATCATCCTTATCAAGTAAATAGGTCAAGGAAGTACATCCATAGAATGCATAATCTGCTATTTCAGTAATTCCATTGTCCTTTAATAATAAAGCAACAAGATCAGAACAATTACTAAATGCACCATATCCAATTTTGTTTTCTCCATAAATTACTAATTTTGTCAGTGTTGTAGGAATATAGTATTCAATCTCTTTATGAACTCCATCAATAAGTGCATACTGAATAACAAGTTGCATATGATCCTTTTGGTCTTGAACCTTTGCAATTTCTTCTGGATCTGTGGAATCTGTTGTTGGAACACCAAAAATCCATCCAAATAATGCTTCTTCTCCAACTGTTGTTCCAGCAGCTTGACCAATGAATGGCAGACTCATCACCTCTAAGCGATAATCTCCTCTAAATGCACCATATCCAACTGTTTGAAGAGTTGTAGGTAGAATTACAGTTTCTAGCTTAATACAATCTGCAAATGCTAAAGATTCAATTTCTGTTATACCTTCAGGTAAAGCAAGGTTAACCAATCCAGTACAATCTAGAAGCATAGAATCTCCTAGTGTTTTATTTTCAAAGATAATATCCTGTAAATTCTTACAATGAGCAAATACCTCAGTACCAATTGTTGTAATATTCTTCTTAATTACGATTCTTTCAATACCTGAGCTTCGGAATGCAAAATCCTCTAGGGTAGTTGTTCCATCTGGTAATTCAATTGTCGCAAGACTAGAGCATTCCTCAAAGGAGGATTCACCAACAATCTTTAAGCTTTCTGGTAAAGTTACATTCGTTAAAGAGGTTGCTCCCTTTAAGATTCCTGTTGGCGTTCTAGTAAGTCCCTCTTTAAATTCAACATCCATCAAAGAGGTACAGCCTGCAAACATATAATCTCCTAAATTATTAGAATCTAAAGTCAATGTTCTTAAGCCTGTACAGTTCATAAATACTTCATCGCCAGTTTCTAAAAGGGAATCTGGAATCACAACATCATCCAATAAAGTACAGCCATAGAAAGCACGAGTATCAATAATTTCAATGCCATCTAAATTCACTCTGCGAATGGTAATACAATTTTCAAAGGAACTAACACCAATTCGATCAAAGTTTATAGGAAGTGGTTCCTTTGTTATGGCTGAAGCTGATATAAAATCCTGTGAAACCTGAGGTTCAAAAAACTTAATACAAGAAATCTTTGTATTTTGTGTACCAATATACCAGCAATTGTTTTTACCAACAGAAATGACATCATTTGTTCTTTCAACAGACCAAATATTAGTCTTCGTAGAGCCAACATACCAATACTTATCTTGAGAGTCCACATGAGGTACCTCTACCAAAATGGTACGAGTGTCTCCTATATACCAATAATAATTTCCATCTGAATCCTGACGAATGGTAGATTCAAAATTTGCATTTTCATAGCCAAGAATAGAAGTTTTTTGACTACCAATATACCAGTATAAATCATTTTCTATAACTATATCTCCAGAAACAATTGTTTTTAATGTTGGAGATACACTAGATAAGGTATAGGCATCCAAACCAGAATCTATACCATCAATAGCCCAATTCCATCCCTGAAGTGTAAGTATAGGAGTAGCTTTCTCTTCATAGCCTTTCATCTGCTTTACACCATTGATATACCAATAGTAATCCGTTGTACTTAGGATTGGAGTATTGTTAAAATCTGCGAATTGCGCATTTAGGCTTGTAGGTGTTCCATTCAAGGTAAGCTTCCCATCTGAAGCAACATCCCAAACATCTCCTGCATGCTTTTCTAGCTCAGTAATTTCTCCATAAACCACCCAATATGTTTTGGTAGTGATTTGCGGATAAGAATTCGCATTATATTCTGCTTGAGTAACAACAATGTCTTCTACAATAGTTCCATTTTCTTTCAATCTAAAATGATATACATTTGTGCTATCATCCTTAGTTTCAATATACTTCTCCCAAACTAATGCTGAAGATTGAGCATATTTTTTATTGTTTGTGATTTGATATGTAATATCTCTAGTCACATAAATTGAAGAATCATCTGGATTCTTTAAACTACGCCATAAAACATTTGTATTTTGTCCATCAATATACCAGAATCCATCTTCTCCCTTAACTGGAGTTGCTGAAGAAGGAACAATCCACATAATGTTTGTTTTCTTGCCATCTATTGAATAATAGAAATCACTATCTTTTGTTATAGTTCCTACATTTTGAGTATACGCACTGATTCCAGAGTTCACACCATTGATTACCCAATTTCTTGTTGTAGGATCAATAACAACAGTTTGATTTTCCTTCTGCTTTATGGTCAATACATTTGTCTTTACAGAACCAATATGATAATAATAATCACTGCCTGCTGATGGCGTACCACTTAAGGAAGAGGCTAAAATACCTGTATCCTTGCCACCAATCCACCATGTTCCATTCTTAATTTCAAAGGTCAATCCTAAATCTCTAATATTTGAGATTCCTGTGTTCGTTGGATTTCCATTTGGATCCTTAACCCACCATGTCCAGGTTGTATCATTTTCATAAGGTCTAGAAGAATCATCAATTGTATAATCTGGACGTTTATTCATTAATGAAACTGTTTCTAAATTTACACAATCCTTGAATGCATAATCTGCAATTTCTTCTAGCTGATCATATAGCCATACTGTTGTAAGAGTGCTTGCTCCTTCAAACATAGAAACACCTAGGAATGAAGTATAAACAATCGCTTTTTTCAAATTTTCACAGTCCTTGAATACTCTTTCCATAATAACAGTTACATCAGGATTAATTGTAATCTCTGGAATGTTGGTATTCATAAAAGCCTCAGTATGGAATTCACGCAAAGAATATGGAAGGACTAAGGAGGTTAGACTCTCACAATTTTTGAAGGCTTGTTCAGGAATAATGGTAGTTCCTTCAATAATATTCATATTATCTAACACAATACAATCCATAAAGATACGAACAGAAAGCTCTTCTTTTAAAATTGTTGCAGATTCTAAGCTCTTACAAGAGGCAAATAATTCTTCTCCTAAATGTTCAATTGTTTCAGGAACCTCAACATGAGTTAGGCCTGCATTAAAGAATGCTCGATCTCCCGTATAAAGAATATGTGTAAAATTGACATGGTCAATAGATAAGCAGTTTTCAAAAGCACTATCTAAAATTTTTACTGTTTGATCAGACATTTCTATCTTAGTATCTGTTGAGTAAGAGTTATCTAATGCCTGCGTATAAGTTAAATACTGATTATGTAGGGTCACCAAGGTTAACCTAGCACAATTCATAAAGGCTTCCTTAGGAATGACAGTTACCCCAATGGTAATAAAAGCATTTCTTAAATCTTCACAATCCTTAAACATACCTAAACCAAGTACAGAATTGTTGAAGGTTGCTTTTTTAAGTTTTAAGGAGCCCTCAAATGCATAATCACCAATAGTAGAAACAGCTTCAGGAATTACAACAAAGGTTAAACCACTATTTTTAAATGCCTGTTCTCCAATATAGGATAAACTTTCTGGCAATAAGATTTCTGAAAGTGCTGTACAATTTTCAAAGGCATGATCACCAATTCTTGTAATGGTTTCAGGCAGAGAAATATTGGTTAAGCCTGTACAATCCATAAAAGCTTCATCATTAATATTCTCTGTGCCTGTATTGATGACTACATTGTCTAAATTAATACATCCTTTAAAAATTCCATCACCTAGCACTACGTTTTCATGAACTAACGTAGTTAGACCAGTACAATTTTCAAAGGCATATTCTCCAATTTCTGTCACAGAAACAGGAATTGTAATTACAACAAGACTTGTACAGCCTTTGAATGCTTGACTACCTAAAGTTTCTACTTGATTTAAATTAATCGTAGGCTTATATCCAGCAGTAGGTGTACCTGAAACCCATTCTTCATTTTCATCATCCCAAACAGATGGAACAATTTCTGTAACACCTAATGATATACAATCCTCAAAACAGCTATCTCCAATTGTGAGAATGCCATCCTTGATTTCAAAGTTTTCTAGTGCTATACATCCCTTAAACATTTTATTTCCAAGAGCAGAGATTCCTTCATAATTTGTAACAGTCTTTAAAGAAGTACAATTCTCAAAGGCAGAATCTCCAATTGAAATTACGGTTTCTGGTATTTCAATTTCAACAAGACGATCACAGCCATAGAAACACTCTACACCTATGGTTTCAAGCTGTTCAGTAGTTAATAAAATCGTTTCCAAAAGAGTATATTGATAGAAAGCATAGTCATTTAAATACTTAGCATTTGTGATTTCAACTCTTGTTAGACTTGTTGGAACATAATAGGTCGCTGTTTTCTGGGTAATAGCCGTAGAACCTGCAAAAGATTCCATTCCAAACCATCGACCAAATTCATTATTCAAAGAAGCCGTGTCATTCACATTGTTTCCAACAAAAGGAATAACTAAGGACTCTAATCCACTACAACGATCAAACACTCTTGATCCAACCGTTTCAACTGTGTTAGGAATAACCATAGTAGTTAAGCCTGTACAGCCCTCAAAGGCACGGTCATTAATGGTCAATAATCCCTCATTCAAGGTTACCTCAGTAAGTGTTGAAACATTCATTATTGCTCCATATCCAATTACTGTTTCATCCGTAATATATAGCTTCCTTAAATTTTTTGAAATATAGAAGTTTGCAGAAGCCGTTGAGGAGTAGGCTTGCGTTGTTACAGAAATACCATTTCCTGAGGTTTGGCCAAACATAGTACCCAATGTTGCTGCAACAGATCCAGAATTTCCACGAGTTGTACCCACAAATGGAATGGATAGAATCTGTAAATTACTCATTAATCTAAAAGGTGTTGTTGCTGCAACCAAAGAATTAGCAATATATAATTCTCGTATGGTTGTCATATTATAAAATGCTGTATTATTTAGCGTCGTTTCATCTGTAACATGAACAACACTTAAACTGCTTGGAATATAAACCGTATAATGTCCATTACTCAAGCCTGACATACCCGTTCCACTTCCCTGACGACCAAAGATATAGCCAAAGGTTTGAGAATGTCCAGCTGAACCTCCTCTAGAAGTACCTACAAATGGAATAGTAATTTCTCTTAAGCCACTGCAACCTGCAAGAGCATTATGATGAGTCGTTGTGACTGAATCTGGAATAACCAAGCTTGTTAAGCCTGTACAATATGCCAAGGCATGACGATAGATCGTCTTTAGTGTATCTGGCAAAGATACTGTTTGTAAAAAAGTCAAATTATACAAAGCACAGCCTGCCAACATTGTTGCATCTGTGATAATAAGTTCTGTAAAGCGCGGAATATAGAACACAGCACTATTCTGAACAGCAGCATTAATATCTGTTGTTGTATGGTCATAATACTGTGTCGTTCCAGGAATATTTGTTTCTTCTTCCTTGATGCGACCAAACATAAATCCTAAAGTACCACCAATTCCATCTTCTGAGCGGGATTTGGATTGACCAACAAATGGAACAATAAAGCGAGTCAAGCTAGACCATCCACCAAAAGCTCCTTCATTAATTGTAGAAATTGTATTTGGAACTTCAAATTCTGTAAAATAAATCATTCCATAAAAACAATAGCTGCCAAGAGTTCTAACATTTTCTCCAATATTCAAATCATCTACCAATGAACACAAATAAAATGCTCTATCTCCTATTGTCGTAATGTTATGAATCAACTGAATTCCTGTTTGCCCAGCTTCAAAAATTAAATTCTTAAATAATCTTGAATGGTCAAATGCAGATGCACCTATTGTATCAATTTCTGTATTGATTCGTGTGGTTTCTAGTTTAGAACAATAAGCAAATGTTCCTACTGGAAGCACTGGAGTGTTTACCACAGAGGATACTACACCATCACTATAAGAGAAAACATACTCTCCAAAATTTGTAACTGTAACAGGAACTGTAATTGTTTCAAATTGATCACAATTTGAGAATGCATAATCTCCTAAGGTGGTTATAAAGGATTCAATATATAGTCCACTTGTACTTGTATTATTCTCATGACCAAACATAACCATATTAGTACAACCGTCAAAAGCATGTGCAGGGATTGTAACAATATTGTCGTTCACATAAACTCTTTCTATACTACTACAATTGTAGAAGCAATATTCTCCAATCTGAGATATGTTGTCAAATATATTTACAAATTTTTGTTGTTCTCCACGATAAGATGCTCTTAAAACAGTCAAGGAAGTACATCCAGAAAACATCTCATTAGGAAGTGCACGCAAGGAGGTAGTATTATCAACACTTGAAGTTACAAGCTCACATGTTGAAAGTTTAACACAATCTTTAAAAGCACCTGTTCCAATGGTTCTAACTGTATATGGGATAGTAATGGATTGTAAATTGTAGCACCCCATAAACGCATAATCTGAAATGTATTGCAAAGAATCAGATGGTAATGTAATATGAAGCATTGGACAATTTGAAAATGCACCATAAGGTAAGCAAACTTCTTTACCAAGTAAAATTGTAGATAACGTTTTAGGGAATGTGAAATCAAGCAATTCTGTTGATGAGGCAGAATAGCGCTGAGAACAATCAAGACCACCTTCCCAGCCATATCCAAATATAAATCCTAAGACATGAGATCCATCTGCATAATCTTCATTTAAAACAGCTAAGGAGGAGCCAACAAATGGGATATTTAAGGTTTCTAAGGACTTGCAACCATATAACGCTGCCTCTCCAATAGATGTCACTGAATTAGGAATAATTAAATTACGCACAGAAGAACAATTTTTGAAGGCCTCTTCTTTTATTGTGGTCAAAGAGGTTGGCAAATTAATTGAGGTTATTGAGGAACAATTCTCAAAAGAACGAACCCCAATTTCCTTTAACTCATTTCGATTCATTCCAGCAACAGTACGAACAAAATCTAATGTTTGAAGAGAAATACAATTTTTAAACATTTCTTCTGCAATCGTAGCACTGTAATAGTGAATTGTTGTTAAAGCTGTACAATCCTCAAATACATTAGGAGCCACTGTCATACCATATGGAATAGTGACTTCTGTTAGGCTTGTACACCCCTTGAACATACCTTGTGCAAAAATATTATTTTCAACAGTAATCGCATTTGGACCACTTATTAAGCCTGTGCAGCCCTCAAAGGCGCGTTCTCCAATAGAGGTTACCCACTCAGGAATAAATATTCTTGGTAAACCAACGCAATCCTTAAACATTGTTTCTCCAATTACACTATTTCCTATTGAAATAGAAGCAATTCCTGTACAGCCCTCAAAGGCACTAGCACGTACTTCAATTACAGATTGAGGGATTTCTATGGAGGTCAATCCTAGACATTTATAGAACATCTTCTCTCCAATAATGCTATACCCCTCTAAGAATTTAACTGTTTTTAAACTAGATTCAGCAAATACTTCTTTTCCAACCTTCACAATTGTTGATGGAAGAGTTACATTTTCTATATAGCTTTTTCTAAAAGCATAGTCTGTTAATTCAGTAATATGGCTTAAAACGATTGTCTTTAAAGAATTACAATCCTCAAACATATCCTCACCTAAAATGGTGCTTTCTAAAACAACCGTAGATAATAATACATCTCTGCTGAAAACATGAGTCCCTATAAAGGTTACAGTAGATGGAATAGTTACATTTTCTAAACGTATATCATCAGCAAACATATAATTTCCCAAGTAGGTAGTTCCATCTAAGACTAGGCTTGTAAGATTTTTAAGTCCTGCGCAAGCGTAATCTCCTACCGCTAGTGGTTCACTACCAATCTTCAAGATTGCTAAATTTTCACATTCATAGAACATATAGGTTCCCATAACTTGACTATGAACCTCTGCTGATGTCAATCCAGAACATCTAGCAAAAGCATACGCTCCAATTTCAGTTATGAAATTTTTAATATTTAAAGTTTCAAAGCCAGTATTATAGTAAGCTCTTGAACCAATAGAAACGACATTGCTGGAATCTAAAAGCTGTGTATCCTTAAAACGAATTGCATTTTCAAACATTCCTTCTGGAGTAGACGTTATAGAAGATAACTTTGTATATGTTGGAGATGTAAATCTTGAACATCCAGCAAACATATAGGTTCCAAGCTGATCTGTATGAATCGTTGCACTCATCAAGCTAGTACAATTGCTAAAAACATGATCTCCAATCGTTGTCACTGTCTCAGGAATCGTAACTGTATTAAAATATGGGTTAGGACAATTTGCGAAGGCATAGTCCCCAATAATTTCTACCTTGTTCAAATCAAAATTAGACAAGGTATTACATTCATAAAATGCTTTCGCTTCTAGTTCTATTGTAGCATCTGGAAGTGTAAAGTTATTGATAGAGGATCCCTCAAAGGCTCCTTCACAAATTTTTGTTAATGATACAGGCAAATTAATTGCTGTACAGGAAGCATGCTTAAATGCCTCCTTTGGAATGGTGGTGATATCATCATTTAGAATGACATTGTTAAGAGATGTACATTGTTCAAACAATCCCTCACTCAAAATATTTGTTCTGACATAAGCTGTATGCATTGTTGTACAGCCATAAAATACACTTTTTCCTAAAGATGTAATGCTTGCAGGTAAAGCAATCTGCTCAACGTTAATACAATTTTTGAAGGCTTCAGAGCCTAAAGAAGTTAAACCATCCCCTAAGGTGATATAAATTAAATTCACATCGTCCTCAAAGGCATTTGCACCAATGGAGGTTACAGAGGATAAATTAATTAGACCATTATTGTACTTTGTTGGATCAGATTTACTTACTAAATTTGGACAATTTTTAAAAGCATTTGCACCAATTGTCTTTAGAGTGTTAGGAAGTCTAACCTCCTTTAGGTTTGTACAATTTTCAAATGCACTAGCGCCAATTGAAGTGACATTCGTTTTTGATAAATCCACAATCTCTAAATTTTGGTTTCCCTTAAAGGCATTGCTACTGATTGTAACCGTCGTAGAAGGGAATACAATTTCTTTAACAACCCTCTGGAAGGAAACTGGGTTATCCTGATCTCCAATGATTACAGGAGCAACTGTACCACTGTAATAATATCTTTGATATCTTGGAACCATGGTGATTATTCCATCAGAATCTCTATCATTCAAGGAAGTTACAAGACCATCTTGATTTCCATAATAATTTGATGTCTGCATATAAACTTCGCTTCGATTAATATCAAAACCAGATGAGTTTGATGAAGCATAGGAAAACCACTCCTTGTAATAACGGCTCAAGGCGTAAGATGTAATTCCAGAATCCGTGGCTTCTGCTAACTCAGCTGAGGCTTCTAAGCTCATATCAGTATGAGTCAATTCCTCATTCAAAGCTTTTTCTGCATTTACTGTCAATCTGTCATAAAACAGAGCCATTATTGAAAATATAATGCAAGCAAAATAAATTATTCCTTTCTTAAAGACTTTATTTACGATATTTTTCATAAATAAGCACCTCCAATAATACATCCTTTAAATCATTTATTGTAGCAAGGCTTTGAAAGTTTTTTATATTTATATAAAACCTTGTTTTCACTTATATTACTCCAACTCTTGCATATTATATCATATTTTTATAAAATATGCAAATTTTTCGTCAAAAATTGCATATTCCAGCATTCCTAAGCAAAAAGAGACATATAAGCGTTTACATTTTTGGAAAAAATATCACAATTTCAATACAACATTTATCATATATTGCAAATATTTTAATTATATAGACGAAAAACGATGGAAATATTTTTATTTTGTACTGGTAATAACCATCATAGAATCATAAAAAAAGACAACAAAAAAAGCCTAAAGAGGCTAAAAAAATAAGATGGCGCCCGCAGTAGGACTCGAACCTACGACACCTTGATTAACAGTCAAGTGCTCTAACCAACTGAGCTATGCAGGCATATAAAAATAAAACAAAGAGAAGCCTGGCAACGACCTACTCTCGCATGTAAATACTACCATCGGCGCTGAAGTGCTTAACTTCT
>JAIEEQ010000013.1 GCA_029067355.1 Anaeroplasmataceae bacterium
TTCTTTACTATCTAAAATAATGGTAACAGGACCACTATTTGTAAACTCAATTTGCATATCTGCTCCAAACACACCTGTTTCAACCCTTACACCATAGCTTCTAAGCTCTTCAACAAACTGCTGAAACATTTCAATAGCCAAGTCATATCCCATTGCCTCAATAAAGCTTGGTCGATTTCCCTTCCTAGCATCTCCATACAAGGTAAACTGGGAAATCGCTAAAATACTTCCCTTTACATCGATAATACTCCTATTTAGTTTACCCGCATCATCAGTAAAAATTCTTAAGCCCATCACTTTTTTTGCCAAAAGCTTGATTTCCTGCTGAGTGTCTTTGTGAGTAAAGCCAACTAGTAGCATATATCCAAAATCAATTTGCCCAGTAACAGAATTTTCAACAATGCATCTTGCTTCTTTTGCGCGCTGTACTACAACTCTCATAAATTATCTCTTTCAATATGATCTACATATTTTATTTTCTTCATATTCACTATCATTTTTTCCAAATCATTTAAGCTATGCGTTAACACCTTAAGCTTAATCACCGTTTGTAAATTCTGATTGTTATTTGCACTAATGGATAAAATAGACAATCCATTTGCAGAAACAACATTCATAATATCTACTAAAAGATTACTGCTGGTTGTTGCAGTAATTTTAATACAAACTGGATACTTCCGATTTGGATTTGTCGCCCAATCTAAAGGAATTAAGCGTTCCTTGGCAAAGGAGCATGCATTCTTACAGCACTTGTGGTGAATTACAATACCATAGCCCTTCGTAACATAGCCCATTATAGGATCACCAGGAATCGGATTACAACAGCTTCCTAGCTTTAGCTGTGGATTTGACAAGCCCTCAACAACAACTCCTGTTTCAGAATTTGTTGTTAAAATCTTCATAGAACGTTCCATTTGCTTCGCAAGGCTTTCCTCATGACCTCTTTTTTCTCCCAAGCGATTAATTACTGTTTTAGACGAAAGATTTCCTTTACCAATTTCATAATATAAATCCTCTAAGCAATGGATATTATTTTTTGAAAATTGTGCTTCAGCAAAGGCATCATCTAAATCCATTGGAAGCTTATTGATTCTAAATTCTTCTTCTAAATTAGTTTTACCATTTTGAATAAGCACATCTCGATTTTGCCGATTTAAAAAATTTTTAATTTTATGACGAGCATGAGAGG
>JAIEEQ010000014.1 GCA_029067355.1 Anaeroplasmataceae bacterium
TTATAAAAGCTTTAAATAAAAACTATGAATCCTTAGGTAATATCATTGAAGAGGTAGTAGATAAGATACAATTAAAAGCATATAAGATGATTGGGAAAAGATTAGATTTAGGAAACTAGCTCTTTTCAACCAAGGTATAGAAACGAGTATTGTTTCATAATATGCTTTATACTAGTAGTTGTCCTGCGATTTCTCACCATATGAGAATCAAAGAGTAAAGTATATTGTCATTGATAAAGGATATTCCCAATTTCAGAGGAAATTAAAGAACAACCAAAGCTGATTAATGAAGATATTGATATAGTCCTTTAAACTTGTAGGCAAATGAAAAAGGTACTTTCTTAAGTACCTAATCTTTTAATAAATTTCTTCAACATAGTTTACATAATCTAATTTAGAAAATATATCCAAATACTCTTGATGATTAATTTTCTTTTTCTTTTCTGAAACTTTAAGAGCAATGGAATATACACTTAAGCCACTAGCAGAGTAAGCCGCATTATGCTCAATGGAAATGACCTGTATATTGATTTGACGAATCATATTGATAAAAAGCTTTAGATTTTCTCTTGTTTGGAATTCAATATGAATTTCAAAATAGCAGGATTTACGATTGAAGGTAGATTCAATTTTAGGCAATATTGCAAGAACTATGGAGATTATAATCGTTCCAAAGATGGCTAAAGTATAAAATCCGATACCGATGGAAAGTCCTAAGCACGCACAGGCCCATAATCCAGCTGCCGTAGTCAATCCCTTAATTTGGTTTCTAGAAGTTACTAGGATAGTTCCTGCACCTAAAAAGCCAATTCCAGAGATTACCTGAGCTCCAAGTCTTGCTCCATCTCCCATATTTGTAGCACGTGAAATGAATTCATTGGTTAGCATAGCAATTGTTGAGCCTAGGCATACTAGAATATAAGTTCTAAATCCTGCGGCTTGATGCTTTTTTGCCCGTTCAAAGCCAATAACTCCTCCACATAGAACAGCTAAAATTAATCTGAAAACTACAGAGCCAAAATTAATATCTGCTAAAACATCCCAATTAAAAAGTTTAATGATGGGGTCTATAATTTCAAATAAAAACATAAATGTACACCTCTTTCTTTCATTATACAAAAAAAGAAAACAAAAGAAAAGGATTTTTGCTATTTTATTCTATAAAAATAGACCCAGAAATTTCATTCGACTGGGTCTATGGGGGCTTCTAATTCTATTTGCTTCATTTCTTTTTTTGTTAAAGGAACTGGATCGTAGCCTGGCTTAAACAAAGGGTTGCATTTCAAAAGACGCTTTGTTACAAGAAAAGACGCTTTAGCAAATCCAAACTTTTGATAGCATTCTTTTGCATATTGACTACAAGTTGGAGTAAATCTGCAACGTGGTGGAGTAGAAGAGGAGATGCCCTGCTGGTAATGCTCAATCAGTCGAATAGGTAGCTTATTCTTCGTCATAAATTCGTTTCTTTAAGGATAATAGAGCTTCTTCCCCTTCAAGTTTTCTGATAATTTCATAAGCAAATTCAATACTAGCAGCAGCACTTCTAGCTGTAATCAGATTGTCATCTACTACAACCTTTTTATCAATATAAGTTCCTCCAAAATCCTCATTCATACAGGTAAAGCAGGTATAGCTTTTATGTTTTAAATACCCAAGGTGTCCTAAAATTGTTGGAGCTGCACAAATGGCACAAACGACCTTATTGTGATCCATAAAGTATTTAATGATTTCTAGTGCATACCCAAAGTTTTCCATAAAGCGATAGTGAGGGCCTCCAGGAAGAAGTAAAGCATCATATTCCTTATAATTTATTTCATTGATTAAAGTGAGATCAGTTATATGTAAATAATGAGCTCCAATGACCTCACTTCGATTAGATACAATTGTCAAATCTATTCCAGCTCTTCTTATTAAAGCGAAGGGAGCTGTTCCTTCAAGTTCCTCAAATCCGTCAAATATCATTGCAAGTACTCTCATAAATGAATCCTCCTCAAGCATTATATATTATACACTCTTTCATAAGAATTATCTATACCATAAGCGTATAAACTTGTCAGAAATTATAGTTTATGATAAGATTTAAGAAGGAACAATAGTCATATTTTCCTTTAGCTAATTCTACACTTTAGTAGGGTGAGGATATGAATTTTTATTGTAGGAGTATTTTGCTGGGGATTAGTCTATCTATGGATGCCAGTGCAGTTTCAATGACAAATGGCTTGAAAAAGTCTGAAATGAAAAGAAGTCTTGTAATAAAAATGAGTCTGATCTTTGGTTTTTTTCAAGGCGCAATGCCTTTGATTGGATATGCAATAGGGCATGCACTTTTGATGTATATAGAAGAATATATCCCTTGGATTGCTTTAGGACTTTTAGGCTTTCTAGGCTTAAATATGATTTTGACAAGCTTTAAACAGGAAAATTCTTTTTTTAAACTAGGAATCAAGGAAATTCTATTTCAAGCTGTTGCAACCTCTATTGACGCTCTTTCAGTAGGACTAACCTTTGCTGACTATACTCTCTATGAGGCAATAATAAGTTTTTTATTCATTAGTGGAATTACAAGCTTCCTCTGCTGGATAAGCTTTTATATAGGAAAAAAATTTGGAACCCAGTTAGGTGCCTTTGCTGGAATCCTTGGAGGGATTATTTTAATCCTTCTTGGAATTGAAATCTTTTTGAAAGGAATATAAAATAATGAAAAATAGAAGCATAGATTTGGTAGGAAATACACCCATATATCAAATAAAGAATACAAATATATTTGCAAAGCTAGAAATGTATAATCTTACAGGCTCAAGTAAGGATCGAATTGTAAAGCACATTTTGTTATCAGCACAGGAGCAAGGTCAACTGAAGGAAGCTTCAACAATAATTGAAGCAACGAGTGGGAATACTGGAATTGGACTTGCAGCTATTGGCAAAAGCTTGGGATACAAAGTCATTTTAACCATGCCAGAAACGATGTCCATAGAAAGAAGAAGGCTATTGAAACTCTATGGTGCAGAACTTATCTTAACTTCAGGTGAACTTGGAATGGCGGGTGCTGTTCAAAAAGCCTATGAGCTTAGCAAGGAAGTACCTAATTCCTTTATGGTGAATCAATTTGATAATCCTAAAAATCCAGAAGCTCATTATCTTACTACGGGACCAGAAATCTGGAATCAAATGGATGGCAAAATGGATTATTTAGTTGCAGGCATAGGAACAGGAGGTACGATTACAGGAGTAGGAAGATATCTTAAAGAGAAAAATAGTGCTATAAAAATTATAGGTGTTGAGCCCTCTTCCTCTCCCATTCTTTCTAAAGGCTATGCTGGAAAGCATCAAATAGAAGGAATTGGTGCAGGATTTGTACCAAGGATATTAGATACAAGTATTTTAAATGAGATAATTACAGTTACAGATGAGGAGGCTATGGAAGAGGCTAGAGGATTTGCAAAGGAGGAAGGTATTCTTGTAGGAATATCCTCAGGAGCTGCCCTAAATGTGGCAAAAAAAATTTCAAAGCAGAATCCTGATAAGAAGATTGTAGTCATTCTCCCTGATTCTGGGGATCGTTATTTGTCAGTTATTTAATCCTAATTTTATTAAAGATTATATAGCATTTAAATAAGCTTTTTATAAAATTATTTTTATTTTCTTCTTACATTGAAGAGCTTAAAAGTGGTATAATGATTATGATATTAAAGTAGCTTTGGCATCTTTTATGAAAGGAAAATATTTATGCAAATACAGACAGCAAGTGCTCAGCTTAAACACATTCAAGAGGAATTAGAACGTATTTATCAATCAACCAATTTAATTCATGTTTCTATACTAAATAAAAGAAATAAAGTAGTAGAAGCCCCCTCTAAAATTTTAGGTATTTATTCTAGATTCTTATGTGTTGAATCTAAGGTTAATGCTTATGTTGAGAAATTTACCATTAATTATATTGATATTATGACAGGAAATATTATTATTAAGGAATTGTAAAAGCTTTTAGATAGTTTAATTGATAGCATATTTTTAAAATCAAGCTTGAAAAATAACTTTCTAATCTATATTTTTTATTTCTATCCATGGTTTTCTTATATAGCATATAAGAGCAATATCATATATCTTGACTATCTATAAAGTTATGCTATAATTATGAATAGTCATCGGAGGACTTGTAATCGCAATTACAACGGTCAGATAAGATGCTGGGTGCGCCTAGTGTTTTTTTCTGACCGTTTTCTTTTTTGGAGGTATGGGATATGTCAATTACAGAATCTAAGTCAATTAAGATTTTTTTTAAATACTTAATCGCTTCCTTTGGAAGTGCAATTGTCATGAGTATTTATTCCTTAGTAGATGCCTTATGTGTTGGGCAATATGAGGGTGAGGTTGGTGGAGCAGCACTGGCAGTAGTAATGCCATTATGGACAATCATTTTTAGCTTTGGTCTATTGTTTGGTATTGGTGGAGCAACTCTTATGATGGAGCGAAGGGGAAGAAATGAGCTAAAGGAAGGGAATGTATTTTATACCATTGCTTTTATAGGTGCTGTTGTTCTTGCAGGGATTTTATGGATTTTGATTAATATCTTTGAAAATTCTTTGTTACTCTTTTTTGGTGCCAGTGATATAGTTGTTTTTGAATATGCAAAAAAATATACCTTCTGGATGAAGATTTCTATGCCCGTTTTTCTGTTAGGTCAGTTTTTTACCTGCTTTATCCGAAATGACAATGCTCCTATGCGGGCAACTTTTGCTGTAATTGGAGGAGGAGTTACAAATATTGTTCTTGATTTGTCTTTAGTCTTTGGCTGTAATATGGGAATAAGTGGTGCGGGATTGGCTACTATGCTTGGGCAGCTTGTTAGTTTTGGAATTCTTTGTACACATTTTCTTTCAAAAAAAAGACAAATTCAATTCGTTTTTCCACATTATTTTAAAAAGCATCTTTTCCAGATTATCAAAGTAGGAATTCCTTCCTTTGTTTTGGATATTGCTATGGGAGCCCTTGTCATTTTATTTAATAATCAAATCGTTGCGTATAATGTTGGTGAAGAGCAAACAGCCATTCTTGCGATTTATGGAGTAGTTTGTAATATTGTTGCCCTAGTTCAGTCCTTAGGCTGTCTCTAAAACACATCT
>JAIEEQ010000015.1 GCA_029067355.1 Anaeroplasmataceae bacterium
CAATAGAATCTCCATTTAACCATCTACACCACTCTGGAACATAATACCTACTCTTACAATAATACATACTAGTTTCTACGAGTTTCTTACGAATACTCACATATATCCAGGTCTTATTTGATTTAGATATTTTTAATTGTTTACTTCTACTTTTATTTTACTATAAATATGAAATAGTTTCAATTTGAATTAACTGGAAATGAAATATATGAAAAGAAAAGTGTTGTTTTTTTGTGGCAAAATCTTCAAAAACATTGGCAGGATAAGAAAAGTGCAACACTTTTGTATTTTAAATAATTGGGAAACCTAATTTTTACTATTATTCTGCCACAAAAAAATACCAACCACAAAACTCGTGATTGGTATTAAATCGTCTAAGGTCCATTTGTTAATGCTTAATTATTTTATTGATTTTTCTAATAAACTTCCTATAATTACATCCAAGAACAAATATCCAAGAGTCATTCATAAATGTTTTATTAATCTTTTCATTAATTAAATAAAATACTACAAATGTATCAATATTATTAAAATAAAACAAATCTTCTTTTTGAAAAACATCATTAGTTTTCCCTAAAATAATTAATGTCTTCCATTTTGAGAAATTAGAATTATTTGTTTTTTCTTGGATATTATATTTTGCACCTTCTAATTAATTGTCATTAATGGATTTAGATATAACGGAGCTGGCATACTTGGATTAGTTTTAATAACACTCCAGTCAAATTTTCTTATAAAATTCTCTACTCCAGATATTCCCTCACCAATTTGTTACTGATATAGTTGCCAAGCAGTGTTGATCCAAAATGTATCAAAAACTTTCCCCATAGCAGCAACAAAATTCAATAATTCTGTCCTTGATAAATTGGTATCTCCAACTTAGGATTCAACATTTTCAAATAACTTATTTTTTAGTTCTTCATTAGAACAATGAAACATAATTATTTCTTTTCTCTTAGGAGTTAATTTAAAACAAATTATCTTTCTATTCATTCTTAATTGTTCAATATTTTTATAATTCTTTTCCTCATCTAAAATATAACACCATGCACAAAACATTCCTATTTTTTCAAGTTTAGTTTCTTTTATATTTTTTTCTTTCTTAACTCATTTGCATTAAGACTATAATATGCAAAATATGAACTTACTGATACTCCAAATGCTGAAAGCCTCACTATATCGCAAAATTTTTCAATCCATTTTTTAGACTTGGTTAGACCCATTTTAGAAAAAACAGCACACATTAAACTATTAACCTTTATAATTTATGAGTTCATTATACAATTCCTGTCTTGTTTTATATGCTTTAGAAAAACAAACTTCTTTTCTTCCATTTCGACTATATGTATAAAATTCATATACATCATTGCTATAATTAATATTCTTTTCTTTCAAAAGAATTTCACATAATTCTATTAGAGACATATTAATCTTTTCTCCAAAAAATCGTTTGATTTCTTTAGAACGAAATCTTTGCTTTATCTCTCTATAATAAACTATATAAAATTCAAAGATAGGATTATTACTTTGAAAGAGAGGAAGCTTTTTGAACACTGAAAAAACAGTTTCAAAAGTTGGGTTGCAAAACACATAATTAAATGCAGGGGAAAGATTATAAGTCAACCACATATATCCACTACTAAATTCTAAAACATTTTCTTCTCCATCTTTTAGATATCTTTTCAAATATTCAAATTCAATTTCTTTCATAACGGATTCCTCTCTTTCAAAAGTATTAAAATTTCACATTAAAATAATCGTTTAATAATTGCTTTAAACAATTCCCATATAGTATTAAATCCGCCACCATTATGAGGATTTTCAATATGCCAATGAGGCGCTTTATGAATAGATGGAGTTCCATGATCCGTTAAGTGCTTAGACCACCACATCTTACCTTTCCAATCATAATGGGTAATATTTTGGTATTTTTCATTATAGTATCTTCCAAAAGGATAATTTTTTGATAGTGTTGTATCCCCATATTGTGAATATCCATAGTTTGCAAAATTTAAATATCCCCCAGCAGCACCAAGCAAACCGCCAGTAACTGTTGTTCCAATAGTCCATCCATTTCCTTGATTTAAAAAATCCTTTGCTGATGAACTATTGCCTATTGCGTATGCAGCACATCCCCCCAACGCTAAAGTGGAGCCTATTGTTGCACCAGCTAAAACAGTTGTTGCCATAGTGGAAGCTGCATAACCATATGCAACTTGTGTTAGTGCAATGGCTGCACCTGTAAAACCTCCTGCTGTAACTACTAAAGCAGCAGCTAAACCAACCACTATGGCTGCGCCAATTAGCCAATGATACCATTCATTACCATTAGAATCAATATTTAATATTGGATTATTCCCACAATATGTAAATAAATTCATTCCATTAATATTACTAGGATCTAAATACTCAATAGAATCTCCATTTAACCATCTACACCACTCTGGAACATAATACCTACTCTTACAATAATACATACTAGTTTCTGTATCATAATAGTATCCTTTATACCTGAAGGGATTGTATGCTCCTATTGTAGATGATAATGTGCCTGTTATTGTTGTTATAGTTCCATATGCTGTATATCCATATTTTACCACAAGCTTCCCACTAGTGTCTACAATTCCTAATATATTTTGCATGAAATCCCTAATGTAGAAATACTTCGTTGTATTGTTATATATAAACCCATATAATTGTTCATTCTCATCATACAAGAAATCTAGTTTATAATCAGGTGCTACTTCTGTGATTAGCTTATCTCCATCATAGTAGTATTCGCTTCCTACTCCTTTATTGTCTTTCTTTGCTGTTCTTAACCCTTGATCATTATACTCAAAGGTATAATATCCTCCTCCATAGGTGAACCTTGTTAATCTTCTTCCCTCCCATGTATAATGAAGTCCATTATACACTGATGGATTAAGAGGATTTTTTCCATAGGTAATCCCCTTATCACCTACATTTACTAATCGTCCTAGACTATCATATTCATATTTTACCATTCCTACTTTAGTTATATTACCATTACCATCATACTCATACTCTGTTGAATCTTCTTTTGTTAAGAAGCCTCTTGCGTTATAGGTATAGCTATGTGAGCCAAAGGTTTGATCTGTTACAGCTATTACATTTCCTACATCGTCTGTTTCATAACTTCTAGACAGACTTGTTGTTCCATATCTTATTGTTTCTTT
>JAIEEQ010000016.1 GCA_029067355.1 Anaeroplasmataceae bacterium
AGATTCGATTTAACTGCATATTTTCGTAATACTCATAATTGGGCTGATTATTTTTATTTTTAAACATTTTGCTCACCTACTATCATTTTATGAATGAATTTAATATTTTATGAAAATACTAAAGTAAAGGTGATAGGGATGAAAGATAAGACATTATTACAGGCATTAATTTTAGGAGTAGGGCAGGTGGCAGCAAAAGTATTGTCGCTTGTTTTTTTGTTTCGCTTTGCAAACGATTTGGGAAAGGATACTATGTCCTTGTATGCCTTTGCTTATGTTCCATTTTCTTTATTTGCTGATTTAGCATGCTTTGGTTTGATACCTGGAACTTCAAAGCTGGTTTCTAAGCTTTTAGGACAAGGAGAGGAAGAAAAAGTAAATTATTTACTTAGAAAAGGTACAATTTATTGTATTCTTGCTGGAATTTTCTTTTTTCTTTTTATGCTTTTTTTTAGTAGACAGATTTTGTCTGTTTCTTTATTTGAGGGCTATACAGAAGAAACCTTTGAGGCTGTACGCACCAATCTGCTTATGGCATCCTTATCTTTATTTTTTTTGCCCTTGATTCATTTTTTTAAAGGATTTTTACAGGGACATTTTATTATGTATCCCTCCTGCATATCCATTGTTTTAGAAAATGTAGTTAAACTAGTTCTTTATATTGTTTTAGCTAAATATATACATGATTCAAAGCTGGTCTTTTCTGTGTTTATTATTTATTTAACTGGATATATTGTAAGCTTTCTTTTATTACTTTATTTTGTATTTCCTTACTTTAGGAAAAGTACAGCTCGTTTTTTCTCAGTTTCCCTATTGTTAAAGACCTGTGTACCATTTGGGATTGCAACAATGTTTTTTACAATTTATCAATTTATTGATTCTGTAAGCTTACCCATCCTTCTTCCAATTGAGGGATATTATACAGCCTATATGTTTGAAACCATCCGGCTGATATTTTTTCCAATTGTCATTGCACAGGCCTTAGGAGGCGTATTGAATCCTAAAATCAATTATATGTTTCAGGAGGACAGAATAGAAGAGGCTAAGCAAATTGCAGGTCGTTGTTCAAGCTTAATTATCTATATCTTAATTCCCTTTATGATTTTAATTCGATACTTTTCCACTGATATCTATAATTTATTTTACAAACAGGAAAATGGGGCAACCATTTTATATCATATCTCTACATTGATTATCTTTTTTGGACTTCATAAGGTACTTATTGGTATATCCTTAGGACTTCCTAAGGCTCATTACATAATTATTGCAACGATAATAAGTGCCATAGCTAAATACATTTTAAATTATATTTTTGTTCCTAAGCTTGGTTTTTTAGGGGCAATATATGCAACAATTATTGCGATAACTATTTGTATTTTAGTAGCTTATTTTGTTCTTCACAGAGAAGGGATATGTTTATTTGTTAAAAATATGAAGGATATATTATTTGCTATTCTTGCAACACTTTCCAGTGGGTTTCTTGTTGTATTATTTCGAGTTTGCTTCCTTTTAAATCATTATCCTGCATATTATAGTGTAGTCCTATATTCCATTTTACTGGTAGGCATCTATTATATTCTTTTAAATATTTTTAAACAAACCTACAAATTATGCATAAAATAAAGTAGGGTGTTAGCTATGAGTGCAAAGCTTGATGAATTTAAAGAATTTGTGAAACGACATCCCTTATTAAAGGGAATGGTTCAAAGTAAACAAAAAACATGGCAGGAATTATTTGAGGATTATTGTATCTTAGGAGAATCTGCTTTTCCAGAGGAAGCGAAGGAAGAAAAAAAAGAAGAATCTAAAAAGGAAACTAAAAGCGCCTCTTCTACGGAAGATTTAATTAAAACGGTTGTAGGCTATGTTAAAAAGATTGATCCTGATCAGGTTACAAAGACAGTAACAAGTATTCAAAAGGTGCTAGAACTGTTTGGAGGAATCGGCGGAGCTGCTGCTGGTTCTGCTTTGGCGAAAAAGTCTACTGGAGACCCACTGTTTGATAAACGCTTTGATGAGTGGTATTAATGGATTATATGAATTATTTATATCAGCATCTTGATTTATTAATGTACTTGCGGTATCATCCAAAATGGTATAAAATATTATATTATGAGCCTAGTTATTTTAAGGATTTCTTGAAAGAGGCTCAGACAAACTTGAAGATACGACCCACAGATAAGCTAGAAAATTTGAAAAATAAATTTCAATTATTTTATTCCTTGTCTAGTCTAATTTCTTAAGGAGGATTTTATGGAACATATTCTTGATTTATCAGAACAATATGCAAATTCAATTATACAAGGGCCAGATTTTCAAAGGCTTTTAGAGTTGAAGAGCCAGATTCAACAGGTTTTGGTAAAAAAAATTATTGCCTTTAAAACTGCAGAAGCAAAGTATTTAGAGGCGAAGGATTATGGAAAATATCATCCAAATTTAGAGGAGTATCAAAAAAAATTTATGGAGACCAAGACGGCACTATATTCTGATCCACTTGTAAAGGAATATAAGAAATTAGAAATGAAAATTCAAGATAAATTAAATCAGGATATTAATGTTTTGAAGGGCTCAGTATCAAAGACATTTAAATTGAATTTTTAATTTTTGTATTGACCTTTTTTGAAAAAAGTGTATAATCAAAAATATAAATAAAAAGTAAAAATGACGTTGAAAAGAAGAGTAGTAAAATGGACACTTCAAAGAGAGTTCTCGTTTGGTGAAAGAGAATAAGAAGAAGTTTTATGAACATGGTCTTGGAGTCGTATTATTGAGTCTGACAGATTAGATAATACCGGGGTTCGCACGTTAAAGCGATAGAGCATGATTGTGCTTGAAAATAGGCTGGTTTTATGACTGGTGAACAAGGTTGGTACCGCGTGATTTTTACATCTCGTCCTTAAGTTAGGATGAGATTTTTTTATTTTTCAGGAGGGGTTTTATGAACGAAATTATACAGATTCAAGATTTAACAAAAATATATCGAGTTAAAAAGAAGGATATTGTTGCCATTAACAATGTAAATTTAACCATTGAAAAAGGAGATATCTTTGGAATTATTGGATTATCTGGAGCAGGGAAATCCACTTTAATTCGATGCATAAATTACCTTGAAAAGCCTACGAGTGGAGAGGTTATCTATAAAGGAACTGCCCTTTCTTGTTTGAAATCAAGAGAATTAAGAGAAATAAGAAAAGAGATTGGAATGATTTTTCAGGGATTTAATTTGCTTGAGCAAAGAACGGTTCTTAAAAATATTCTATTTCCTTTAGAATTGGCAAAAGTATCAAAGGAAGCTGCAATGAAAAGAGCAAGAGAACTTCTTAGACTTGTAGGCTTAGAGGATAAGGAGAATGCCTATCCTTCTCAGCTTTCAGGAGGACAGAAGCAAAGAGTTGCAATTGCACGAGCGCTAGCAAATCAGCCTAGTGTTCTTCTCTGTGATGAGGCAACCAGTGCATTAGATCCCAATACCACAGAATCTATTTTACATTTATTAAAGGATATCAACCAGCAGTTTGGAATAACAATTATTTTAATTACTCATGAAATGCAGGTCATTGAGAAAATTTGTACTAAGGTAGCCATTATTGATGAAAGCAAGATTCAAGAGACGGGAAGTATTGCAGAGATTTTTTCTGATCCTAAAACAAGCATAGCAAAATCATTTATTTTTAAGCATATGAATTCAATTGATAAGAGTTTTGGCAAAACTTTGCTTCGCCTTACCTTTCAAGGAAATGAAAAAGAGCCTATTATTGCAAATTTAATATTAGAAACCAAGGTGGGAATTAATATTGTAGAGGCAAGTATCCAAAAGATAGAGAATCAAAGTGTTGGTACTATGATTATTCAGTTGCCAGAGGACGAAATTAAAATGACAAAGGTTAAGCAGTATTTAAAGCGAATGCAGGTTTCTTTTGAGGAGGAGGTGGCAAAATGATATTAGCAGGCTTTAGTGGACTTACCCTTGGGGATTATGCAAAGCAAACAGGAATTACACTATTCATTGTATTTGTATCTACTCTGTTTGCATATTGTCTAGGAATTCCTTTAGGAATATTGCTTCATATAACAGATAAAAATGGCATCTGTAAATGCCGAACCATTCATGGGGTACTAGGTATCAGTGTGAATATCTTACGGTCAGCCCCATTTATCATTTTGCTAGTAACCTTACTTCCCTACATACGAAAGGCTATTGGTACAGGGACAGGAAATATTCCATTTATTATAGCATTAGTGATTGCTGCTGTACCCTTTGTGGCAAGAATGGTAGAATCCTCTTTGAAGGAAATGGATTATGGTGTAATTGAGGCTGCTCTTGCTATGGGGGCATCAAAGCCAGAAATTATCTTTAAAATCTTGCTTCCAGAAACAAAAATTTCTTTAATAGTAGGAGCAACAATCAGTTTTTCAACCATTCTTGGTTATACTGCGATGGCAGGAACAATAGGAGCTGAGGGATTAGGAAATGTAGCCTATATGTATGGGTATTTAAGGAATTTTACAGATGCAAAATTTATCAGCTTGATTTTGTTAATTTTAATTGTGCAGATTTTTCAGGAGCTTGGAATGCTGATTTCAAAAAAATTAGATCATAGAAGAAAAGGAGAATAGAAAATGAGTTTAAAGAAAGTGTTATGTTTAGGTGTGTTAGGATTGATTTTAGGAGGAGCTTCGTCCTGTGGAAAAAGCTTTACTCCTTTGGGGGAGGATGTTACAAGCATTAAAGTTGCAGCATCTCCAACTCCCCATGCTGAAATATTAAGGGCTGCTCAGCCATTACTTAAGGAAAAGGGATATGAGTTAGTTATTAAAGAATATACAGATTATATTCAACCAAATCTTGCAACAGAGGATGGGGACGTAGATGCAAACTATTTTCAGCATGGATCTTATTTAGATGAATTTAATCAAGCACACAATACGCATTTGGTTAGTGTTGGAAAAATACATTATGAGCCTTTTGCGATATATAAAGGAAGTATATCTTCCCTAACTGAGCTTAAGGATAGAGACAAAATTTTAGTTCCTAATGATACGACGAATGAGGCGAGAGCCTTATTGCTGCTTCAGGAGGCTGGGCTGATTACCTTAAGAGAAAATGTTGGACTGACCGCTACAAAAAAGGATATTGTATCCAATCCTCATCAATATGATATTGTTGAAATGGAAGCTGCACAGGTGCCCTTAAATCGTTTAGATGCAAGTCTTGCTGTTGTGAATGGGAATTATGCTTTACAAGCAGGATTGACAAGTGAAGATGCTTTAGTATATGAATCTTCTGATGGAATTTCTGCTCAAACCTATGCTAATGTACTAGTTGTACGAGAGGAAAATCAAAATCACAAGGCAATACAAGCTTTGTATCGGGTCTTAATTTCTAAGGAAATCAAAGATTTTATTTCTAAAACCTATCAGGGAGCTGTTTTAACAATTTCATAAAATGTAAGGTGTCAAGAAAAAATACTTGACACCTAGTTTTTTTGTGGTATAATGCTATATAGATTAAGAAAAAGAAGGAGTGTATTTATCATGGTAAAAATTAGATTACAAAGATTTGGTGCACACAAAGCTCCAAAGTACCGTATCGTAGCTGCTGATTCTAGATCCCCTCGTGATGGTAAGTTTTTAGAGATTTTAGGAACCTATAATCCTTTAACAGATCCTGCAACAGTAACTTTAGATACAGAAAAGGTAACCAAGTGGTTAGCTAATGGTGCTCAGCCAACAGTAACAGTAAAGAATATTTTAGAAGCAAACAATATCAAGACTACTAAGTAAGAGGTGGGACTATGATAAAGTTTGAAGAGTTAATTAAGAGTTTAATTCTTCCTTTGGTAGCTTATCCTGAAGATGTTGAAATCATAAGAATTAATGATGATGAAGAAAATCTTGAGTATCAGGTAAAGGTAAATGCCAATGATTTTGGTAGAGTTATTGGTAAGGACGGATTTGTTGCAAAAGCAATTCGTACTATCCTTTATGCAGGTGCTTCAAAAGAAGGAAAAAGAATTCACTTAGACATTAATAGTAAGTAAGAAGGTAACCCTTAGGGGTTATTTTTTTATTTGAACAAGAATTCTCTAGAAGATAAGCTGGGAATTGCTTTTATTTGGGTCATAAGTAAAGAATTTTTAATTTTGAAAATTTTTTATGAATTTTATTGAATTTTTTCTAATGCTGGTGTATAATAATAGTAAAGGAGGTAAAGAAGATGTTAGAATTTTTTGAATATGATGACTCAAATGGCTTTGCAAGTATATACGATAGTCATATCACCTTAAATAAGACACTTCTAAAATACTTTAAGGATGCATATCGTGTAAGAGTAGCAGTAGATAAGAATCAAAAAGAAGTTCATATCTTTATCATTAATAAGGATTATGCACTTAGTGGAGAATTAAAAGAATCTTCATTGTTGTCAGTGAGTTTATCTAAGACCTATGCTCGTATTTGTTCAAGACCGTTGGTTGAATATTTATCCAGCATTTTTAATTTAAGTATCGGTAAAAAAGAATTTAAACGATACAATGCTTGTTATGATGATGGTAAGCAGGTTATAATAATAGATATGAAAGGAGAGGTGTCCTAATGGAATATATGGTTTGGGTATGGTTAGGGGTATTTATAATTACCTTAATTATTGAATCCATTACACAGGATTTAGTTGCTGTATGGTTTTCTCTAGGGTCTATAATTGCTCTAATCTTATCAGCAATTCCTCAGATTCAGTGGTATATTGAGATTGTGGTATTTGCCGTAGTTTCCTTCTTGGCTTTAGGCTTGACAAGACCATTTGTAAAGAAGCTTTTATTTAATGCTACACGATATACAAATGTTGATGAGTTTATTGGAAAAAGAGTAAAGGTTATATCTGACATTTCAAAATTTGAAAATGGCGAAGTTAAGATTCATGATATAATTTATCATGCCAGCTTAATGGAAGAGGAAACAGAAACAATTAAGAAGGATGAAATTGTTGAGATTGTAACATTAAAGGGTAATAAGGTTATCGTAAGAAAAATTAGTGAGTAAAGAAAGGATTTGATGTTTTATGAAACCAGGAGTTATTGTTGCTATTGTTTTAAGTATATTATTAGTTGTTATTATTATTTTATTAATCACAAGAATTAAAATTGTTCGTCAAACACAAAAGTTAATTATTGAGCGTTTAGGTGCATATCATGCAACTTGGTCAGTAGGATTCCATTTCTTATTGCCATTTATTGATCGTATTGCTCAGGTTGTATCAATGAAGGAGCAGGTAAGTGATTTCGATCCACAGCCAGTTATTACTAAGGATAACGTTACAATGCAAATTGATACAGTAGTTTTTTTCCAAATTACTGACCCTAAGCTTTATGCCTATGGTGTAGAAAATCCAATTGCTGCTTTAGAGAATTTATCCTCTACAACCCTACGTAATATTATTGGTGAATTGGATTTAGATGGAACATTAACTTCACGTGATATAATTAATACAAAAATGCGTTCTATTTTAGATGAAGCTACTGACCCATGGGGAATCAAAGTGAATCGTGTTGAGGTGAAAAATATTTTACCTCCTAAGGATATTAGAGATGCAATGGAGCGTCAAATGCGTGCAGAGCGTGAGCGTCGTGAAAAGATACTACTAGCTGAAGGAGAAAAGAGAAGTAAGATTCTTCAGGCAGAGGGTGAGAAGGAATCTCAAATTCTTCGTGCTGATGCAGAAAAGGAAGCGACCATTAAGAAGGCAGAAGCAGAAGCAACTGCTATATTAAAGGTTAGAACGGCAGAAGCAGAGGGTGTAAAGCTTACCCGTCAGGCTCAGGCAGAGGGTTATAAAATGCTAATTGATGCAGGATTAACTAAGGAAGTTCTTGCCCTCAAATCCTTTGAATCCTTAGAAAAGGTTGCTGATGGTCAGTCAACTAAGATTATTATCCCATCTGAAATGCAGAATCTAGCATCAACCATTGCAGGTGTTGCAGAGGTTGTAAAGGATACAAAGAAATAACAATTTATAAAAACTAAAGAAAAGAGCTGGCTTTAACCTATGTTAAATTAAGCTCTTTTTTCTTTTATCTAAAAATAAAGAAGAAATTCTTTTTTTATTGCTCATACTATATAGGGTGATAATGTGAAAACAGTTTTAATTACAGGCGCAACAGGAGATCTTGGCAAAGAACTTTGTAGGATATATGCAAAGCATAATTATAATTTATTGCTCATAGCTAGAAATGAAGAGAAAATATTCTCTTTAGTAAATGAATTAAGTATATGGAAAAATAGAATTCAATATTTTATTGTAGATTTAAAGGATGTAAATGCTGTTGAGAAAATTTATTCATGGGTGCAACAAGAGAGGGTTGTTGTTGATATTCTCATCAATGTTGCTGGCTTTGGTTTATATGGTGATTTTTTAGATCGTAGTTTATCTGATACTAAAGAATTATTACAGATTAACATAGCTAGCTTAGTGGAGTTATGCTTCTATTTTGGTAAAGATATGATAAGAAATAAAACTGGTAAAATCATTAATTTTTCTTCTATATCAGCATATTTTCCTGGACCTTTTATGGCAAGCTATTATGCTTCTAAAGCATTTGTGCTTTCGTTTTCTGTGGCATTGGCAAAGGAGGTAAGACCGTATGGTGTTTTTGTGTCAGCAGTAGTTCCTGGGGTGATACCAACTGAATTCTATGATAAGGCAGGGGCTGATACTTCTCGTAGCTTTTTGCTAAATCGTATGCCTTTAGGGTCTTCTAAAAAGCTTGCATATCATGTATATAAGAAGAGTTCTAAAAACAAGCTCATTATAAAGGAAGGAATTTTAAATCAAATATTAATCTTATTTAGCTGTATTTTGCCTTTACGGATTAAAGCATTGATTGTAAGCCGTGTACAAAGAAAAAAAGCCCCAAAAA
>JAIEEQ010000017.1 GCA_029067355.1 Anaeroplasmataceae bacterium
GAATTGGCAAAAGAAGAATCCAAATGGCTATGAGGGGTAAAAAAATGACCTTTTAGGATAAAACTAAAAGGTTTTTTAAATGATATTTTATCAATGTGTTTTTTCTAGGGGATTGTCATCTTTTTTTGTATAATTCTAATGGGTGATAATTATGGATAAAAAACTTATTCTAAAGAAATATTTTGGCTATGATGAATTTAAGTATCCACAGGATTTTATCATTGATAAGATAGAAGAAGGTAATGATGTCATAGGACTACTTCCAACAGGCTTTGGGAAATCAGTTATCTATCAGGTGTTGGCAATGATGCAGAGTGGAATTACTATTATTATTTCACCATTGATTGCCTTAATGGAGGACCAGGTAAATGGTTTGAAAAAGAAAGGAATTTGTGTAGCAATGCTTCACTCTAATTTGTCATTTGAGGAACAGACTAGCATCTATCAAGGGCTTCTTAAAGAAAAATATAAGCTACTTTATGTATCTGCTGAACGTTTAGAAAATGAAATCTTTCAAAAATATATAATGAAATTATCCATATCTTTACTTGTGATTGATGAGGCTCATACAATGCTTTGGGCAGAAAACTTTAGAAAGGCATATGGCCATATCTACCAGTTTATTCAAAATTTATCCAAGCGTCCAAAAATACTGGCAGTTACAGCAACAGCAACCAATCAGACGATAGAAAAAATTTCTAAGCTTCTAAAGCTTGTTCATCCACTTATCATAGAACTTTCTATGGATCGTCCTTTGCTTTTTTATAGCGTGATTCATACAAAAAACAAAATGAAGGAACTTACATCCTATTTGAAGCGTCATTCCAAAGAAAAAGGAATTCTTTATTGCTTGACTAGAAGAATGGTAGAGGAACTTCATAAGAAGCTATGGGATTTGTCTTTTGCAGTAGCCTATTATCATGGTGGAATGTCTTTAAAGAAAAAACAAGAAAATCAAGAAAATTTTACAAAGGGCATATCCTCCTTAATGATTTGTACCAACGCCTTTGGTATGGGGATTGATATACCAGATATAAGATTTGTGATAGAATATGAGCTACCACAATCCATTGAGGATTTAGTACAGCATATGGGAAGAGCCTCTCGAGATGGGAAGTATGGAGAGGGGATTCTTTTCTTTTCATATGATGATTTGTCTAAGCTACAATACTTTATAGAATTATCCAAGGATAGAAGCACATATAAAGAGAATCAACTTAAAATAGATGCGGTAGTTGATTATTGTTTGTCTAGAAGTTGTAGACATAAATACATTTCAAACTACTTTCAACAAAGCATTACACCTTGTAAATATTTCTGTGATAATTGTAAAAAAAGTAGATAAAATTTTAGAACTGCTCTATAATAATAACGAGGTGTTAATTATTTATGGGTTTAAAAGATTTATTCAATCAGGCAAAACAAAAGCTTCAGGAAACTATTGAAAAGGGAGATAGTGAATTAAAGAAGTTCTCAGCGACAAAGCAAATGGAAATTATTAGTAAGCCAGTATTAGGTGGATTTTCAATTAAAAAGGTTTTTTTTGAAGAAAATCAAGTACTCTTTATACCAATATCCGCATACAATGAGAATATCATTCAAATTAAAACATTATTTCGATTAGCTGATGATGAAGAGATTTATGTTATTACAGAAATAAATAATGAGGAGTATATTAAGGAAATTCAAACAGAAGAGAAGAAATACACATACCCTTGTTATAGTGTGAAATATCGCTTGTTATCAGATGTATTTACAGAAGAAACTACACACATTCCTTATAAAGAATTATCTTCAGTACAGTATGAAACGTTAAATCTTATAAAAAGGGAGATTGATAACAAGGCTTTTGTTGCTCAAAATAAAAAGGAAATCTGTAATAAGCTTTGGCAATATTTTACTGAGTGTATTTCTTACCAATTAAAGGATCATTATGTAATGGAGGCCTTTGTAAAGATAGCAGATGATTATGTAGAGGATTTTTCAGCATTGCTACTTAAGCTTTTTGTATAAAAGAAAGAACACCACATATACTATTTGTGAGGTGGGATAGATGAAAAAATATGCGATTATAGGAGCTCTTGTTGTTTCAGTACTAGGAACTCTTTTTCATTTCTTAGGAGACTGGATTCCTATAATTCTGTTTCCTATGAACGAAAGTATATTTGAACATATGAAGTTAGTTCTTTTTCCATTTCTACTCTATTTTTTTGGTAGTCTTCCATTTCTAAAAGCCAATCGAATGGATGTATTTAGCTCTTTTGTTTCTGCGATTTTATTATCTATGGGGATAATTATTTTATCCTATTATACATATAGTGGTATGCTAGGGTGGAATGTAGATGCTATAAATATTATTATTTATTATGTAGCAGTACTTGCAGGATTTATTTTAATTTATAAAAAAAAGACACTATTTAGCTTTTCAAATAGCGTCATTTTCTTACTTATCCTTTTTGTTTTTGTTGTAACCTTTAGCTACTATCCCCCAAACATAAGCTTCTTTAAACAGAAGTAAAGGCATTAAGAAAGCTCTCTAAGAATTTCTTTTAAATCCTCTTCTTCAAATTCATAGTTTTTTTGGCAGAAATTACAGGTAATAGATGCTTTATGATCTGTATTAAGAATATCAATAATTTCAGCTTTTCCCAAACTGATTAATCCTCTTCTAAATCGGTTTTTATTGCATGGACAGGAATAGAAGAGCTCTTTAGTTTCTAATAATTCATAATTTCCTTCTGTAATTGCCTCAATCATTTCTTCTGCTGAATATCCTTCTGAAATCATTTCAGAACAGCTTTTCAAGGTTCTTAATCGTTCCTCTAGCATGTTTAAGGTTTCTTCCTTACATCCAGGCATAATTTGGATTAAAAATCCTCCAGCAGATATTACCTTTCCGTCTGGATCCATTAAAACTCCAAGTCCTACTGAAGAGGGAATCTGTTCAGATTTTGCAAAATAATAGGTAAAATCTTCAGCAATTTCTCCACTGACAAGCTCTGAGGTAGAAGAAAAAGGAGTTCTCATATGAAGATCCTTAATGACTTCAATATATCCATTTTTACCAACTGCATCTCCTACATTCAGCTTGCCATTGTTATAGGATAGATATACACCAGGATTGTGTACAAATCCTCGCACATGCCCATCTGAGGCTTCAATGGTTATTTGTCCAATGGGACCATCACCACAAACCTTTATTGTTAAATGCTCATTTGATTTATAGGTGCAGGACATAATACTAGCTATGGTTAAGCATCTGCCTAAGGCTGCACAAGAGGTAGGCCAAAGATGATGTATGTTTTGTGCTTTTTGAGTAAGCTCAGTTGTAATAGCTGCATAGATTCTTACAGTGCCGTCAAAGGCATACGCCTTTTGTAAATAATTATTCATTGTTATCACCAAGAGATATTGTATCATATTTGAAAAATAAAATCTATGATTACGTTTTCATTCTTGTAATTATTGACACTTTTTGTAAAAGTGAATATAATTATAGTATCAATTTAGGACGTGTCCTTTATTGATATTTTTTTTATTTTTAAAAAAAACGTGCAATTTTTTACATTTTGCATTATAATTTTATTTGGTGATTATAATGAATTTGATGAAAAAGGAAATGAATTTTTTTGTTCATACAAAGGATGTAGATCAAAATGATATTATACGGCCATCTGCCATCTTAGATATGTTTCAGGATTTAGCTGGACTTCATGCAGAAGAATTAGGTGTTGGGTATCAGCATCTTAAGGAAAAAAATTATGCTTGGGTCGTCCTATATCAGCGTTTTGAAATCAAAAAATTACCTCCCTATTTAGAACAGGTAAATTTGATTACTTGGCCAAAGCCAAAGAATCGTTTGGAATTTGAAAGAGAATATCTTTTAAAGGATAGGAATGGATTTGATTTGGTACAAGGAATTTCCAATTGGGTAATTATTGATTTGCATACTAGAGGACTTGTTCGTTCAGATAAAATTGAATTTCAAGGGGAATATGAGACATATACAAATTATAAAGAAAAGTGTAAGCGTAAGCTAAATTTGGATTCAACTAGAATTGAGCAGTATTTTGAATATGAGGTTACTCTTGAGGATATTGATCACAATGGTCATATGAATAATGCTAGATATTTAAACAGCATACAAAATGTTTTTTTTAATATAGATAGTAAGAAATATATTAGAGATGTTGAGATTTCTTATATCAAAGAAGCAAGATATAAGGATAAAATTCGGATTGGTCATTACTCTAGTAAGGATAAGGATGCTTTTATAGGCTATGTAAAAGATGAAGTATGTTTTGAGTGTTTGATAGGAGTGGAAGAATTATGAAAAAATTTTTAGAATTTATTAAGGATACGCCAACTGCATTTCATGCGGCTCACAAATTCAAAAAAATCTTAACAGAAAATGGGTTTAAGGAAATCAAAGAAAATGAAATTTGGAAGCTTTCTTTGGGTGGAAAGTATTTTATAGGAAGAAACATGTCCTCTTTAATTGCGTTTGTTCTTCCTCAAAAAGATTTTAAAGGATTTCATATTGCGGCAGCACATTTAGACTCACCTACCTTTAAGCTAAAGCCGAATTTCTCTTTGGAGAAAGGAAAATACTTAAAGGTAAACACAGAAGTATATGGAGGACCAATTTATTCTTCTTGGATGGACCGCCCTTTGGGAGTTGCAGGAAGAGTTTGGATTCAAACAGAAAATGGGATTGAAGCAAAACTTATCCAAAGTAAGACTCCTGTTATGTGTATTCCTCGTTTGCCGATTCATTATAATCGGAATGTGAATCAAGGAGTTGAATTAAATCCACAGGTTGATATGCTTCCTTTATTTGGAGAGAAGAATAGAGGAATCACTTCCTTAACTCAGCTTGTTGCTGAAGAATTACAGGTGGATGAGAAGTCTATTATAAGTAGTGATCTATATTTGACTTGTTTGGATAGAGGTTGTCTTGTGGGAGCAAATCAAGAATTTATAATGGCACCACAAATTGATAATTTGGAATGCTCCTTTGGTTTAATTGAAGGTCTGCTTCAAGCACAGGTGCAGGAAAAGGTAAGTGTGTGTGCGTTATTTGATAATGAAGAAATAGGATCTTCAACGCTACAAGGTGCTGGCTCTACTTTTCTTTCAGATACTTTAAAAAGAATTAGCTTGGCTTTTTCTAAGACAGAAGAGGAGCATTTGATTGCCTTAGGAAATTCCTTTATTGTATCTGCGGATAATGCTCAGGGCTTTCATCCAAATTATCCTCAAAAATATGATGAAACGAATGCATGCTTTATGAATGAGGGAATCGTTATCAAAAATTCTGCTGGTGGGGCTTATACTACAAGTGCCCTATCTAGTGCTTTATTTCAAGCCATTTGTAAGAAAGCTTCTGTTCCTGTACAGCTAAATAGCAATCGAAGTGATATTAGAGGAGGTTCAACCTTAGGAGCAATCTCTTTATCTCATGTATCTATTCCATCAGTGGATATTGGCCTAGCACAGCTAGCTATGCATTCCGCCTATGAAACAGCAGGCACAAAGGATTTAGAATACTTAATTCGTGCAATAAAAACTTTTTATTCCAGTGTTATTCAAGAAATTAATGAAGAAAAAATTTCATTTTAGCAATTAATGACAAGTTTTGATATTGAAATTTTATATACTATTGAGGAATTGGGAGAGTTCTATGATTCAAAGTCATAGAAAAAAGACTACAGTTAATCCGCTGTAGTCTTTTTTAATACCAAAAGAATTCGCTCATTTTCTTCATTTAAGCTTTCTTTAAAATCACCACTTATTGCAATCATTTCAAAATCTGCTGAGGAAAAATCTTCTAAGGGATGATAATATTCATAATAATTTTCTTGTAGCTTTAATTTTCCTTCCTGAATCAAAATTGTGTGAAGAAGAGTAGAGGAATCCAATTTCCTTGTTTTCCATTTTATTTTATGAGTTTTTTCTTTAATGGTTATGCAATGGTTTTTATA
>JAIEEQ010000018.1 GCA_029067355.1 Anaeroplasmataceae bacterium
ATAAAATTATTCATTATATCCTCCTATGATTTATATTCACTTTAAATTCTAAAAATAACGATTACTATATTGTATGCGAATGATAAATAAAATATGTCTTCAATTAATTTTCATTGTCCTCTTTAATCTGATATTTTATTCTACATATAGCAAAATTATAGTCGTCTTATCACAAGCAAACAATATATTTTTCAGCTTTAAAATAATAATATCCTCCTCTTAATAACCTCAAGAATTAATCAAAGTTCTTTTAAATATTATAACTCAATTCTATGTACTTTGTCTTTCTGATTTTGTTTATCTATTCTAATTATGATTTCTTTTCAACCAAACAAATACATTCAGAAGCAATTGCCTCTTCTCTTCCAATGAATCCCATTTTTTCCCATGTTGTGGCTTTAACACTCACCTGATTAATATCCACATTCAAGATATTTGCAATAGATTCTCTTATTTCTTCACGCATTGGAGCAATTTTAATTTTTTCAGCATAAATCGTTACATCTAGGTTATTTAAATAATACCCTAAGGCTACTATTCTTGCATAGCATTCCTTTAAAATAATTTTACTATCCATTCCTAAAGTATGTAAGGCGGTATCTGGATAAAACGTTCCTAAATCTCCAAGCGCTAGGCTGCCTAATAGACTTTCAGCAATCGCATGCAATACTACATCAGCATCAGAATGCCCTAAAAGGCCTACTTCACTTTTAAATTCTACTCCTCCCAAAATAAGCTTTCTATTAGAAACTAGTTTGTGTGTATCCCATGCATGTCCAATTCTAAGCATGAAGAATCAACTCCTTTGCGGTAATATAGTCTAATTGAGTTGTAATTTTAAAATTTGAATCATCATTTTCTATCATTTTTATAATAGTATCCTTATAGTTTAAAAGAAGAGAAATATCGTCTGTTTTTTGTAGTCCTTCCTCTATGGCTTTTTGATGAACCTCCAGAAGGTCTTTCGTCTTACCCCCTTGCGGTGTCTGAGCTAAAACAAGCTCATCCCTTTGTAGTGCCTTTAAAGGAATTCTTTGATAAATTGAATCCTTACAAGCAGAAACAACCAGACATGCATTTTGATTTTTAAAGGCTTCTATACAGCAATCTACAACTCGCTTGGTTACAAACGGACGAGCAGCATCATGAATTAAAGTATAGTCCCCCGTAGCCTCCTTTAATCCATGAAATACACTTTCCTGACGAGTTTTTCCGCCATAAACTATTTTAACTTTTCCTTCATAGTCCCTTAGTCGATGACGATCCTCTTTTCTTACAACACAAATTACCTCAAAAGAATAGGATAAAAAAAGATCTAAGGAATACTGAAATACTAATTTATCTCCCAAAGGTAAAAACACTTTATTTTCTTCAATGTGCATTCTTGTTGCATTCCCTGCCATCATCACTATTGCAGTAATCATCATAGAAATCCCTCTTTCTGTAATTATTAGCCTAGATATAAATACCTAGGCCTAATTTTAGCGTATATCCTTATAATAAGCATAGTTTGCAGCATATTGATCCTTACTGCAAAAGCGTAGAGCTTCTTTTGTTTTCTTTATTGCATCCTTTGCATCTTTAGCTTCTGAAGAATAACAGATTGCCATTAATGCCTCTACCTTTGTTTTAACAGTCCCATAATCAACATTCATATGTAGAATTTTCTCTCCATTCAGCAAATCATTTTTCATTTTTTCCATTTTTCGATAATCCGTCACAATTGCTACAAATTCTAATCCAGAAGTACGATAAATCAAATTTGCATCTACATAACGTTTGGTAATCCATTTCATATACTCTGCAATAACCATATCTCCAAAGGTTCTGCCTTTTTCCAGATTAGTTTTATCAATAGAAGTTAGCCTTATTAATACAACCTGAAAGGTTTGTTCTTCCTTATAAAGCCTTTGAATAGCTGAAAGCATTTCTGGCTCTCCCAAAAAAACTTCTAAGCCTGTATCTGATTTTTCTAGTTTTTGACCTTCTAAAGCACGAATCATTCCACAAAGCTCAATCGTTTTACCATTTGTAATTCGGGTTCCTTCTTCTTTTATATAGGCATATCTTGTTCCTGTATTATATCGATAAGAAAGCGTGTAGCGAGGATGAATATTATTAATACCCGCATGCTTTTCCTTATACATTGCTAAATCCTCAGGATGTATGTTAGAAACAAATTCATCAATACTTAGCTCATTATAATTAAAACAAAGCTTCTTTTTCAAAACATCATTCACCCAAATTGTATTTTCAGTCAAGTTTTCAAAGAAAATACCTTCCGTTGTCTTCTCCAAAATAGTCATAAATCTGCTCTTAATCATATCCAATTCATCTGTGGATTGAGCCAAATTCTTTTCCATACCTACAAGCTGTTGAGTATCTTTTTTATCTCCAATATAAATTCTTCCACTGAATTTACCTAGAACGTATATTGGACGTTGATGAAGATAATAAGCTGAAACATCGCCATATCCATCATGAATTTCCAAATTCAAAGAGGTTTCCTTTGTATCTGGGCTAGAAAAATAAATACTTAAATCCTCAAGGCTAACTTCAGTACCATTTAATTTGAATATTTGATATTTTTCTTCAATAGCCTTAAATAAATTCTTTTTGTAAACCTCTTCTTCTTTTAAGCCCAAATCCTCTAAGAATTTATTGGATATTTCTTTAATTCTATTTTTACTATCCACTAAAGCATAAAGTCTTGAATTATCTAGGGTTAGAAATAATTCCTTATTAAATTGTTCTCTAGAGGAGGATATTTCTGAAAATACAATATAAAGAACAGCAATCACTCCATCTAACCCAACCAAGCACCACTGTATAACTTCTTGATTTTCCTCTGTACGGATAATTTCTGAGTAAAAGGCCAAAATCAGAGCGCACCCTAAAACAATTAAAAAGGTAAAAATCAATCTACCTTTTAAAAGTTTTTTTCGTATCAAGCTTTGTTTTATCATCATAAAGAGTAAAACCGCACTTAATAACAGGGGTATTAAAGGTTGTGTATAGTTTAAAATATCTAAAGCATAAAACACAATATCACCCACTTAAACATTAAAATATGTAATCTCTATAAAAATACAGAATTAAAATCGTTGTAATTACTACTGCAATTAAAAATATAATAACTGGCTTTGCTAGAGAAACTAAAAAGTTTTTTCCAACGCCTGAAAGCCTCATTAGTAGACTAAAAGGAGATAGGATTGCTTCTGCTATAATTGCTAAAATCTTCATATACTATCCCTACCTTCCTAAGAATAAATTAATATATTCTAATAATGCTGACTTGTTATCAATAGCTACCATACATCCTGCAGTTGCTACATGAACTGCGCCAGTTTCCTCTGATACTATAATAGTTAAAGAATCTGTTATTTCTGAAATGCCTACACCAGCTCTATGACGAGACCCTACTGTTTTATCCAAGGTTTCATCCTGAGTTAAAACATAATAGGCTCCTGCACATACAATTTTATTTCCACGTATAATAACACCACCATCGTGAAGCGGAGAATCCTTTATAAAGATTTGTTCTAGCAATTCCTTTGAAATATCTGAATTCAACTGAATTGCACGTTCAGCGTATTGATCTAAAGAATTATGTTGTTCAATAGTAATCAAAGCACCAACCTTTGTCGAAGACATATGGAACACAGCTTCCACAATAGCTTCCTTTGTTGTTTCTGTGGAAGATATGAACATATCTGCTCTTTGATCTGTTTTCCGATTTGTATCCATAAGCTTCCGAATTTCTGGTGTGGCAAGAATAACGCATATCAAAATATAAGATCCAAAAAATGCAGGATAAATATATTTAGAAATTTCTAAATTAATTTCTGTAACAAAC
>JAIEEQ010000019.1 GCA_029067355.1 Anaeroplasmataceae bacterium
ATTATAGGATTAGTCTTTACTCCTAAATTATTCTGTTTTTTAATATCACACAAGAACTCGTGTCCAGACAGATTGAAGAAGTTCAAAGAAATTCTTCTTTTTAATTTCATCTTGGCTCACAAGAGTTCCCTCTCTTACTAAAGTATCCTTTAAATAGACAAAGACCTTTCCTTTACAAGTATTGTCCTCTATTTTATAATCATATTTAACATCAAACTCTAATTTATCTCCACGCTTAGAAAGATAAAAGACATCCTCTTCCACAACAACATTAACTCTAGACTTGTAAAGAATATGGTCTAAGGAGGCTACTACCTTTCCCTTTTCTACTACCTTCTCTAGTTTATAGTTAGCATAGCCCCATCGCAATAATTCTAAGGATTCTGCATTTCTTGTTGTTGGCTTATCATATCCAAATACAACAGATATTAATCCCATATTATCTTGTTTCATATGTAATGTAATACAATATTTTGAAAAAGAGGTATATCCAGTTTTTAAGCCATCTAGATATTTTACTCTGCCAATCATTTTATTTGTATTAACCAACCAGAAGGGCTTTGCAGAATCCTTTCGGATATAATCCTCCTGCAAATTTGTATAGTTTAACACATCTGGATAGGTTGTAACTAAATGATTAGAAATTACTGCTAAATCGTAGGCAGAGGTATAGTGATTTCTGCTAGTTAACCCTGTACAATCTGAAAAATGAGTATTCTTTAGTCCAAGTTCTAAAACCTTAGCATTCATTTTCTCAACAAAGGCTTCTTCTGAACCTGCAAGATGCATTGCCATTGCTATTGCTGCATCATTTGCAGAGGCAATACAGATGCATTTTAATAATTCATCAACATTAATCTCATCACCAATAGATAAAAAGGCCTTAGACCCTTCAACCTTTGTAGGCTCTTCTCCAATGGTTAGCATGGTCGATTTTGTAATCTGATTGGCTTGTAAAGCGTCATAAATTAATAGGAGCGTCATAATTTTTGTCATAGAGGCTGGAGGTAATCTGCGATCCTTTTCCTTTTGATATAGGACTTGATTTGTGCTTGTTTCAATCAAAATAGCAGCACTACTTCCATTACATAGATTAGGTGCCTCCACATCTACTGGCTGTCCCTCTGTTTCATCAATATCAGTAGCATTCCCCTTTATAGAGCAAACACTAAATAATAGAACTAAAGCTAGTGCAAATATCGTCTTTTTCATAGTATCACCACTACATTTTATGTTTTAAATTTTTAAATAGAACAAAAAAACTGTATATGTTCCCATACACAGTAAGCTTAAGCTATTCTTGTTCTAAAAATGATTTCCTCTTCTCTTTCCATTTTTTAAAGAAAAGAAAATAAAAACCACAATAGGAAAAAACAATTAAAATAAAGCATCCACACCCAATGCCAATATGCATTGCAGTCCAAGTATCCTTATAATCAATAGCAAAAAATAAAGCTAAAATAGATGCTAAAACAAATCCAAGAATTGCCCACTTGGTTTGATTCTCATACTTTTCAAGAAGATGTCTCATAAGCTTTGCAATCGTAAAAAAACCAATTACTAAGCCAACAGCAAACAATAACAAAATAACAAAAGCATCAAGTGGAGTTGAAAATAAATGAGAGATTGCATCTAATAGTGGCTTATAAAAGCCAATCACTAAAAGAATCATAGATCCACTAATTCCAGGAACAACAAGTGCAACTGAAGCTAAAAATCCAACAAGAAACAAGGAAGGAAACATATACCAAGGCATCTTTAAATTAAGCTCCAAGTCCTCTCCTATTGGAATAAAGCATAAACCAAGACACAATCCAAAGGCTAGCAATAAAAATAAAATATCCAATTTATGAAAACCAGAATGATAAGCATCTATTCCAATTTTAGGTGTAGAACAAATCATCAGTCCTACAAAAATCATACATAATTCAAAGGGGATATGCTCTAAGGCTAATTTTAAAGGATAATACATTGCAGCAAATGCAAGAATCATTCCCAAAACCAAAGGAAATAAAAACTGAATGCCTGCCTTAAAATTTGATTTTAAGGTACTAATTCTTAAAATCAATTCTTCATATATCCCTAATAAAACAGCTAAAGTTCCTCCACTGACACCTGGAATAATCATCCCAATACCAATGACTGCCCCCTTTGCCATAACACTCAAAAATCTCATAAGCCACACCATATTCATAATATAAAGATATTATAACACAGGATACCTAGCAGAAAAAAGATTTTATGACAAGAAAAAACATTTTTTTTAAATTTTTTTCATTTTTTCGTTTTAGAAAGCTTCTTTTTCACTTTTATTTTATGCTTAGATAACCCATATAAAAAAACATCTACTTCCTTTGGTGAAGAAAAGCCTGATTTTTTGCAGGTATAAAAGTCCATATCTCCAACAATAAAGCAAAAATAATCATCATATTCAACAATTCTTTTTAAATTTAAATAGGGGTATTCTACCTTCGTTGTTGAGTCTCCAATTTTAACCTGTAAAGAAAAGCTCTCTTCTCGAAAGGTAAAGGAATGAATCATCCCAAATTCTTCTATTTTTGGATTCCTCTTTCTGGTCTTTTTAACAACCGTTAGTACAGAATAAGTATTTAAGCCAATCAAAAATAAGGATAAAATCAAAAAAGCAATCCCAACGACCATTACATCAATTCCATTTCCTTGACTTGCTAATACTGCAATTGCAATGCATCCCAAAATAGCTAAGATTCCAGGAAATATATATTTCTTATAATAATATTTTCTTCCAAAAGCGGCGATTTCTTGAATTGACTCTTCATTTGTTAAAATCGTTGTATTTTTTATAACCATAATCTTATTCCATCCTCTATTATAAACAATAGAATTATATCATATCCTAAGTCCTTTCAGCAAGGACTTTTCATTTTTCATAAGAATTTAAAAGCATAAAATCTTATTTTTTCTTTACAATAATCTGAATTTGTGATAAAATGCTTATGGATAAAAATATAGCAGTTTAGCCAAGCGGTAAGGCAACGGACTCTGACCCCGTCATTCATAGGTTCGATCCCTATAACTGCTGCCATAGTGCTTGCTTAGTTCATCGGTAGAACGTATCCATGGTAAGGATAAAAGGCTAGTTCGATTCTGGCAGTGAGCACCAGTAAAAAAATAAAAAGCTGAATTTAATCAGCTTTTTTTTCTTTTCTTACTTCTCTGTGGTATAGTACTAAAAAAACAATACTTAAAATAAAGGATACAATCCAGTTGAAATAAACACCTATGGAAGAGTTGATTTCTTTTCCTAAAACATAAATCTTATAGGCATATCTCACATAACGAAAGACACAAGGAAATATAAAATCTGTGATAATCTTAGTATCTGGATAACCTCCCCACATTGCTAAAGAACTAAATATTATACTGAAAAAGGAACCTAGCCATGCCACAATAAAAATTAATATAAATAAATTCCATAAGGATTTATTCTTTTTAAAGAGCAATGCATATACTAAGACACCAAGTAAGACAACATCAACAACAATAAACTCAGGTAGAATGAATAAACCTACACCAAGAAAGATGCATTCTATACAGGCTAGACCAAATAGAGCTAGAGATATAATGAGCATAAAAAGAAACTTTGATTTTGGCTTGAGATTAGATATTTCTAAATCAATGGTTTTCTTAAGCTGGTTCCACACCTCTTCAGAATTTTGTGTTTTCATCTTCTCATATTCTTCTATTGCTCTTTGATAAATATTCTCTACGGCCATTTTATCATATTTATTTTTTTTACAGAGTTCTTTTTTAATGTGCTTTAAGATTTGCTGTTCCATTCTATTCTTTCCTTATTCTGTCTATGCCATTTTTCATTTTCACTTTAATGTAAAACTTATAATTTTTTACTTCTTATTTCTCTGTGATAAAGCACTGAGAAAAAAATACTTAAAATAAAGGATACAATCCAGTTGAAATAAATTCCAAAACCATAATAGATAATACCACCAGTTAAAAATCCTCCATAAGCATATCTTTCTTTAAGATATACACAAGGAAATATAAAACTCACTATGATTTTTTCATCCATCGTTCCCCCCCAGCATATTTAATCTGCTTGTTCTAATATAGAAAAAGGAACCTAGCCATGCTACAATTAACAATAATATAAACAAATTCCATAAGGACTTATTTCTTTTAAAAAAGAAAGCATAAATTAAAACACCCAGTAAGGCAACATCAACAATGATAAATTCAGGTAGAATATAGAAAAAATCTACACTAAGAAGAATACATTCTATACAGGATATACCAAATAAAACTAAAGATGTTAGTAATATAAACAGATACTTTGACTTTGGCTTTAGCTTAGATATTTCTGAATCAATGATTTCCTTTAGATGCTGCCATGCCTCTTCTTCGCTTTGCGTCTTCATCTTCTCATATTCTTCTATTGCTCTTTGGCAAATATTCTCTATGGCCTTTTTATCATATTTATTTTTTTTGCAAAGTTCCTTTTTAATGTAATTTGAGAATTGCTGTTCCATAGCATACCTCCCACTGTATAGTTTCTTTATACTATGAATTTCGATTAAAGTCAATCTTTTTCGCTATAAATATAAAAAGTCCTCATTTGAGGACCATATCCTTAGGCTCTAGATACATAAGATCCATCTATTGTTGATACAATAACCTCTGTTCCTATTTCTAAAAAAGCAGGAACTGTAACCTCTAACCCTGTTTCAAGAACAGCTTTTTTTCGATCAGTTGAAGAGCCTTTTACAGCAGGTGTCGTATCAGAAATTTTTAAAGTAACCTTATCAGGAAGACCTACACCAAGTATTTCTCCTTCATAAAAGGTAATATTTACATTTGATCCCTCAAGCATAAATTTCTTTTCCCAAGAAAGTCTTGTTTCTGGAATTTCAATCTGCTCATAAGTTTCCATGTCCATAAAAGCCATTGCTTCTCCTGTATTATAGATATATTGCATTTCCTTACGCTCAATATAGCAACGCTTAAAGGCAGAATCACTTCCCTTTAAGGCAGTTTCTGTCACTGTGCCTGTTCTTAAATCCTTCATCTTCACACGTACATAAGCAACCTTATTTTGAAGTACATGCATAAATTCTAAAATTTGCATTAATTTTCCATCATATTCGATGACCATACCATTTTTTAAATCATTTGTTGAAACCATATATATATTCTCCTTTTACTTCAAACAAAAAGGAGGAATGCTCCTCCTAATTGTTTAATTTTTTAAAATTACTTTATGCAGTAAATAGAGTCCTTACCAGCAAATACAGATGTACCTACAAATTCTCCACGACCATTTAGATCATCTTCAATACGCATTAATTGGTTGTATTTTGCAACACGGTCTGTACGGCTTGCAGAACCAGTCTTAATTTGACCAGCATTTAAACCAACTACGATATCAGCAATTGTAGTATCCTCAGTTTCACCTGATCTATGGCTTACAATTGCAGTATAGCCTGCACGCTTAGCCATTTCAATTGCATCAAAGGTTTCAGTTAAAGTACCAATTTGGTTAACCTTAATTAAAATTGCATTTGCAACTCCTAACTCAATACCCTTTGCTAAACGCTTTGTATTGGTAACAAATAAATCATCACCAACCAATTGAATCTTGTTGCCAAGCTTTTCAGTTAAATACTTCCAGCCGCCCCAGTCATCCTCTGCAAGACCATCCTCGATAGTAATGATAGGGAATTTCTCAGTTAGAGGTACATAATACTTATCTACCATATCTTGAGCATTGAATACACCACTATCAGCCTTTAATGTATACATACCTGTCTTCTCATCATAGAATTCAGATGCTGCAACATCGATACCTAAGCAGATATCCTTTCCTGGCTCATATCCAGCAGCCTTGATAGCCTCAACAACACGCTCAAAAGCCTCAGTATTGCTGCCAAGCTTAGGTGCATAACCACCCTCATCACCAACGCTAGTTGCATAGCCGTTAGCCTTTAAAATCTTCTTTAATGCGTGGAATACTTCAGCACCCATACGTAATGCTTCTTTAAATGAAGGAGCACCAACTGGTAAAATCATAATTTCCTGGAAGTCAATACAGAAATCAGCATGAGCCCCACCATTTAAAATGTTCATCATAGGTAATGGTAATTGCTTTGCATTTGATCCACCAAAATAATTATAAAGTGGCATTCCATAGTAATCAGCAGCTGCACGAGCACACGCCATAGATACACCTAAAGTAGCATTCGCACCTAGGTTTCCCTTGTTATCTGTTCCATCAATTTCAATCATCTTCTTATCAATAATGATTTGGTTTCTTACATCATAACCAATTAATTGAGGAGCAATTACTTCGTTAACATTAGCAACAGCCTTTGTTGTACCCTTTCCTAGATAACGAGATTTGTCTCCATCACGAAGCTCTAGAGCTTCATGCTCACCTGTGGATGCACCAGATGGAACTAAAGCTCGTCCAAAGGCACCACTTTCAGTTACTACTTCTACCTCTACTGTTGGATTTCCACGAGAGTCTAATACTTCTCTAGCATAAATGCTTTGAATAAATGGCATAAAAATTTACATCTCCTTAAGAATATTTTTTATAGTATTTTTCTACCAGTTGATATTATACAATATTTCCTATCTGTTTTCCTAGTATTATACTTTTCATTTTGAAAGAAAACGTTTTACATATCCTCTTTTTCTAAAGAATTCACTTGCTTCTCTTCCTCTTTTCCAAGCATTGTATATAAAATCTTAATTCTTTTATGTACAGGCCATGTAAT
>JAIEEQ010000002.1 GCA_029067355.1 Anaeroplasmataceae bacterium
TCGCATAAGTGCTTTTACATTATACCGCAGAGTAAAAAAGAAATCAAGAACTTTTTTAATTTTTTTTGTTTTTTTCTAAAGCCGTTCAAGATTTCTTTTTTCTTGCATATATTTACTTTTTTAAACGCTTATCCAATTCAAAGGAGGGAAGCAAAATAACTCTTTTACAGCCACAGCATTCTAATTTGATATCAGCGCCAACACGTAAAATTTTCCACTCATTCGTTCCACAAACATGTGGCTTTTTTGTAAGAATGACTTCATTAAGCTTATACATTATGATAAGGGTTTCTCCTTCATTTTATTAAAATTCCGTGGATATCTAGGCGGAGTCTTTTTCACTTTTTGAAAGACTAGAATCTGCCTTTGTTCTTCTTCATCCGGCAAGACAAAATCAATAACCTCAAGCAATTTACCACCAAGTAAATGAATGGCATTTGTAGCCTCAAGAAATTCCTCTGTCCCCGCAGATCCTTTCAATGCTATAAACACGCCTCCAACCTTTGTCAAAGGCAAGCAAAGTTCAGCTAAAATATTTAATTTAGCTACCGCTCTTGCAGTTACTACATCAAAGGCTTCTCTTTTCTCTTTTACAAATTCTTCTGCTCTTTTATGAAAGGCATAAACATTATCCAATCCTAATTCCTTCAACAAATTTTGCAAAAAGGATACTCTTTTGTTCAAAGCATCAATAATTGTAACCTGAACATCGCTTTTTACAATAGCCAAAGGAATAGAGGGGAACCCCGCACCACTACCAACGTCACAAAGCGTATAGTTTTTCTGATTTTTTAGTGCTCTTGTTATTTCTAAAGAATCTAAAAAATGCTTACGATAAACCGCTTCTTTTTCTGTAATGGCAGTAAGATTCATCACTTGATTAACCTCTATAAGCTTTTGATAATATTTTTCAAACTGCTTGCTTTGTTTTTCTGTAAGGTCAATTCCTAATTTGGCTAATTCGTTTTGAAATTCCATAGAACTTTCTATTCCTCATTATCTAAGGATTTTAGTGGCTCAATCGCATCTAATTTTCTTTCTATTTCAGACTGTTCTTTATTGAGTTGAATACTATTTTTAATTTTGTTTCCTGCAACTTGAGGAATATATACTACCACTTGAGAATCCTTTGTTTTTACAATTAGCTTATCTGGATTTCTATTCCCCAAAAGAGCTGCACCTATTGCCCCGCCCAAAAAGGCTGCCCAAAAAGCACTTGACTTATTAGCTCCCTGAATTTGGAAATCTTCAATTTCACTCACTGGAATAGAAAGCGTCTTTTTCGTTTCATCAGAATATATAGAACTTTTTGGTTCAAATTTGAAATGATTGAAAACCAAATGCTGATCCACCAATTGAACTGTTCGTGTTGGAACTACAACCGCTACAATTCCTACCACAAGCGTTATAGTTGCCAAAATAAATGCTAATACACAGATTACCAAATAATCTTCTTCATCTGGATTTGTAATTAGGATAACTCCCAACACAATAAATATAGCTGACAAAATTATGCACAATATCCCCGCAGCTTTTGATGTTTTGTACAATTTCATTTTAACTCTTCCTTTCTTTTGTACTATTTTTGTCTTTTAAATTTTCTATGTAGACCACCAATACTGAAATATCAGCTGGGTTTACACCGCTTATTCTAGAAGCTTGTCCAATGGTTAATGGACGAATTTTTTTCAATTTTTCTTTAGCTTCAATAGCAATATTATCCACAAAATCATAATTTATAGTCTCTGGAATTTTTTTGGCTTCATAACCTCTCATTTTTTGTGCTTGAGATAAAGCCTTAGAAATATATCCCTCATATTTCACTTCTATTTCTACCTGTTCTAGCACTTCATTTTTATCAGGATAGTCCACAATTAAATCGGGATAAAGTTTTAAAATGGTTAAATACGAAATTTCTGGCCTTTTTAATAATGAGTAAATAGATGTCCCTTCTGTAATTGGTGAAGAATTAGATTCTTCAAGAATTACATTTGTTTCTAAAGAAGGTTTTATCTTGATTTCTTTAAAATCTTTTTGAAGCTGCTCTATACAGTTTCTCTTACATAATAGTCGCTGATATGCATCTTCATCTATTAGACCTGATTGATATCCATATTCTCTTAATCTAAGGTCAGCATTATCATGGCGTAACAATAACCTGTATTCTGCCCGTGATGTAAGAAGTCGATATGGCTCATTAGTTCCTTTTGTTACCAAATCATCTATCATTACTCCAATATACGCTTCATCTCTAGCTAAAATCAAAGGCTCCTTATTCATTATTTTTCTACCAGCATTTATGCCTGCAATCAGCCCTTGCCCAGCCGCTTCTTCATAGCCTGAGGTTCCATTAATCTGCCCCGCTGTAAAAAGATTCTCTATTTTTTTTGTTTCTAAGCTTGGTTTGATTTCCAGTGGATTAATTGCATCATATTCAATTGCATAAGCATATCGAATTACCTCACAATGCTCTAGCCCTGGAAGCATATGAATCATCTTATCCTGAATTTCAATTGGCATAGAGGTTGAAAAGCCTTGAATATATTCCTGATCTAATGATAAGGATTCTGGTTCAAAAAAAATTTGATGTCTTTCTTTGTCACTAAACTTTACAACCTTATCCTCAATAGAGGGACAGTACCTTGGTCCAACTCCCTCAACAACACCACCATACATAGCAGATTGTTTTAGATTTTCTAAAATCAAATTATGAATCTCTTGATTTGTATAAGTCAGATAGCAAGGGATTCTTGTTTTCAGTTTTGATTCATAGCCTTCATCAAAGCTATATTTCCAAGTGTATTCATCCCCTGGTTCTGTCTTAACTTTAGAAAAATCTATCGTTGATGCTTTTATACGAGGCGGGGTTCCTGTTTTTAATCTTTGAATCTCAAATCCAAGACGCTTCAATGCCTCAGATAAACCTTTAGATGTTTTCTGTCCATCAGGTCCTTCCTTTGATGTCCAATGTCCACGTAAAATCCTACTATCTAAATACGTTCCCGTTGTAAGGATTACTGCCTTTGCCTCAATCTTTTTTCCATCTTCTAAAAGAACGCCTTTTACCTTGAGATCTTCAACCAGTAAGTCCTCCACATACATTTCTAATAAATCTAAATGCTGAGTCTGTTCAAGATGATTCTTCATTGATTCCATATAGACTATCTTGTCCTCTTGAAATCGTAAAGCTCGTACGGCTGGCCCTTTTGAGCTATTGAGCATCTTGGTTTGGATTTGACATAAATCCGCATTCTTTCCCATATAGCCACCTAAAGCATCTATTTCACGTACTACTACTCCCTTTGCTGGACCCCCAATTGAAGGATTGCAAGGCATAGATCCTACCATATTTAAATTACCTGTAATCAACAGTGTTTTTAATCCCATTTTACTTGTAGCTAAGCATGCTTCACAACCAGCATGCCCACCACCAACAACGATTACATCATACAATGGTATTCAGCTCCTATCATATTAATGATACCATTTTTTAGGTAAACTTACAAGTTATATGGAATAAAAACAACAGAAAAGGAACTAAGCTTATGCCTCTGCCTGTTCTTCTGTTAGAAACACAAAAAGATTTTATAAAAAATGCTGGGCATTATAAAAAAACTATTCCTGTTTCATAACAACTTCATAAATAGTATCCATTGAAAATTTCTTCTTTGGTATAAATATAATTTGTTTATTTAAAATATCTATTTTCTGGATCACACCACTATATTTGCACAGGAATCCATTTTGAAAATAAGATATTGTGATAGCTTTATTTCTGCTAAAACAATCAAAAAGGATATAATTCATTTGAAGCTGTTCATCTTCACTTAATATTGGAAGACTAGAAATTTTATTAAACTGGTCCTCTATTTCTATTTGCTCCTTTAACCCCTTTAAAGATTCAAAGGGTAAATATTTTGATGCTCTTCGTTCTCTGTCATTCACTATTATGTCCTCCAATTTGTCTATTTCTCTGATAAAGTGTTGATTCTTCACATATAGCTGTTCCTAGTACTAAAGAATTTTTCCCATGTTTCTCCCAAATCTGTTGAATGGTCTGGCTTAGGAGATCATACTTTTCCTTTCGTTCATAAAATATTGTGTTATAATTTTGATTTTTATCCACAAAATTTGAAAATGATAATCCTATTCTCCTGATAAACCCTGGCTTGACTTTTTTATATTGCAGTTTCAGTTCTTCTTTAATCTCAAAGAAATCATCTGTATAAAAGTCTAATGAGAAGGATTTGTGAAAGGAATCCTTATGTTTACTATATCCGATATAAAAGAAAATATTACGTATCATAACTTTTTTATTACAAATATCCATACATAATAAAAATAGCATTTCTAAAAGAGGAATCCATGCTTCTTCCTTGGTATAATCCTTAAATAAAATCTGATTTCTAGAAAAGCTTTTTGAGTGCGGCTCATAGGCTTTAATATCTGCTATATTTGTATTATCCATTCCCCAAGCATGCTCATACAAATCTAAGCCAATTACTCCAAATTCCTTTTGAAGAGCATTCACATCAGATATTGCCAAGTCATGTAATGTATAAATCCCCATATTATGCAATCGCCTTGAGATTCTAGAACCAATCTGCCAAATTTCCTTTAAATTTGTATAAAACCATATGGATTGATAAAATTCTTCTAAAGATAAATAGAAATAATAGGGATGCTTCTTCTTCGCAAGAAGATCTAACGAAAGCTTTGCTAGGTATAAATTATCTCCCACACCACAGGTAGCTATAATACCAAGTTCATTTTTAATATCCTTCATAATCTGAAAAGCAAGTTCTGAAACACTTCCATAGAAATGTAGATATGGCGCAACATATAGAAAAGCTTCATCAATACTATAAGTATGAATATCCTCCGCTGCTACATATCGCAAGAATATACGATGAATTTGAATAGCATACTCCATATACTTTTTCATTCTTGGCTTTGCAATGATATAAGGAATATCCTTTGGAATTTTATATAATCTTCCTCTATTCTTTATCCCTTTTTCTTTTAAATATGGACTAACAGCTAAACACAATGCCCCCATACCTCTTCCCAAATCTGCAACAACTAAAGGTGTAACAAGGGGATTCAATCCACGTTCTGCACATTCAACAGATGCAAAAAAGCATTTCATATCAATACAAAAATACATCCTTATCAGCTCCTACCAACTCTACTTTAATTGGAAAAGTAACATATTTTATGTCTCTTTTATAGTTTTCTCGCTAATCTCTGCTTTTATAAAAGAAAAAATCAAGCTGTGCTTGACTTTTTCATTCTTTTATAATGTCCTATATGAATGCCGATGTGTCCAATTCCTAAAAGAATCGTCGCAAGGAAAAGAAAAATATTTTTCCCATAAAGACTTAATAATATAAAGGCTAAAACTGGAAGTGTAGCTCCAGGAATGGGGATTCCAAGAAATCTACAATAAAAATCATTCATAGTACGTTTACTTAAAAAATATCTTAACCAATATAATTCATATAAAACCATAATTATAAAGGCAAATAGTAAAAACAAGCTCCAATATTCAATACTTTTTATATTGAAATCATCAAATACCAAAACCAAACTAGTTACCAAAACCTCTCCTGTTCGTTCAAGAAATAAAAATACCTTATTCTCGCTCTCTGCCTCTTTATCATAGTTTATAGGCTTAAACTTTACCCAAATCAAGTTTGGAATAAATAGCATTAGCAAAAACAATAAGCCAATATAGGAAAAACCAAAATGAAGATGATGCATTTTTAAACTCTCCTAATTTTTGTATTGTAGTTCTTTAAAATTAGCTGTTTTACAATAGTAGTATACTCCATTGTCTATCCTCTTTTCCATAAAAATGAAAAACAACCAGTAAAGACTAATTATTTTTCACAAATTAGTTTTTTACTATATCTAAAAATTCATTATAGATTATATCTTCTGTGAATCCATAAGCTTCTGCTATGTATTTTAATGGCATAGACTTTCCAAATTCATCAATGCCATGAACCTTTGAAGCATACTTATACCAGCACATACTAGAACCCATTTCAACTGCCATTCGTTTTGTAATTCTTTTTGGCAGCACCTTATTCTTATATTCCTCACTTTGTGCCTCAAAAATATCCATAGATGGCATAGAAACAACACGAACAAATATATCTTCCTTTTCTAAACGCTTGGCAACCTGAATACATAAAGCTAACTCAGAACCACAGGTGACAAACAAGGATCCTGGTGTTCCTTTTGGCTCAAACGCAATATAAGCTCCTTTAGATACCCCCTCAAAATCTGTACAATCTAATACTTCTAGATTCTGTCTAGAAGAAACAATTATTGTTGGTCTATCCTTAATTTCCATAGCCAATAGCATAGCTGAAGCCATTTCCTTAGCATCAGCAGGTCTGAAGACCGTTGTGTTTGGCATACTTCTAAACATAGCCAATTGCTCTACTGGCTGATGAGTAGGTCCATCCTCTCCAACACAAACAGAATCATGAGAAAAGAAAAACAAGGAAGGTATACCCATTATAGCAGCCAAACGAATGGCTGGCTTCATATAATCACTAAATACAAAGAATCCTGCACAAAAGCCTCTAAGACTGCCATGCAATGTAATCCCATTTGTAATAGCTGCCATCGCATGCTCACGAACACCAAACTTTATATTTCTCCCCATAGGATTAATTCTACTGAAGATACCTCCAGCTCCCTTAACCATAGTAGACGGAGTTAAATCAGCGGATCCTCCCATCAAGCTAGGAATTTTTATAGATAGCCAATCTAAAACCTTTCCCATTACCACACGAGTGGAAACGCTACTTCCCACAGCAAACTCAGGCAATCCCTCATAATCCTCTAATCTTAAATCATTGAACATATATTGATTTAAAAGTTCATAGTCTTCTTTATATTTTTTAGCATATTCTGACATTAGATAATTCCAACTAGAGTTTGCTTGACTTCCTCTTAGAGTAATAGAAGAATGGTAATAATCTATAACTTCCTTTGAAGCAGTAAAAGCCATTTGGTGGGAATCTAAGTTATCCTTTAAAATCTGAAGTTCATCTTCAGTAAGTGGCTTGCCATGTACAGAGGATTCTCCACTTGTTGGAGCACCATAGCCAATTTCTGTCTTAATCTCAATAAGGGTTGGCTGATCCACAGAAAGTTTAGCCTGACGGATAGCCTCATCAATTTCCTCAACATCATTGCCATCTTCAACTCTTAAATAATTCCAGTTCATAGATTTAACCTTATGTTCAATGGAATCAGAAGTAGCAAGAGATACTGCACCATCTAATTGAATATCATTGGAATCATATAAAACAATTAATTTATTTAAGCGAAGGTGTCCAGCTAGTGCCATTGACTCCATAGTAACACCCTCTTGTAAATCTCCATCTCCACATAATACATATGTATAGTGGTCAATAATATCACAAGCTTGCTTATTAAATTTCGCTGCCAAATGTGCTTCTGCGATAGCCAATCCCACAGAAGTAGATATTCCCTGCCCCAAAGGTCCAGTTGTCATTTCGACCCCAGCTGTATGTCCATATTCTGGATGTCCTGGAGTCAAACTATCCTTCTGGCGGAAATTTGCAAGTTCCTTCATAGGAATATCAAATCCAGAAAAATGTAAAATTAAATACAATAAAGCAGAACCATGACCAGCAGACAAAATAAAACGATCACGATTAAACCATTTTTCATCATTAGAATCAATGTTCAAATGTCTTGTAAAAAGTGTATGCACAATTGGTGCAGCTCCAAGAACAATTCCTGGATGTCCACTTTTTGCCTTTGTAATCATTTCGGCACCAATTACACGTAATGTTTTTAAGCACTCAGTATCTATATAATTATTCATTGTCCTTTGCCTCTATAATTTCAGCTTCTACTTTATGCTCAACAGCTTCATCTGCTTGTTCTTTTTCAGGTAGATCTTCTGCTGGAAGACTTTCTACTATTTCTGAATTTTCTTCTAAATCCTCATCCTCTTCTGGATAAAGATTATCATAGTACTGATCCATATAATTTTTTTGGCGATCTAATAAATCATCAAACTCTTTTGTTCCACCTAATGACTTTTTTATCAGCTCAACACTAGCAGCATTAGCGTCATATATTTTCTTACGGGAATAACGATTGCAGAACATCAGGGCACCAAAAGCCAAAACAACTACTGCAATCATAGCATAAATTGATCCTTGAGGTAAGAAGCTAAATCCTATACATCCTCCAATTGCTAAAATTGTGATAGGAATAATAACAAATCTTGTCATCTTGCGAGATATCGTCTCACAAGCATCCCAAAAATCAACCCATATTTTATTTATTGCTTGAGCATATAAAGGCTTCAGTTCTTCATAATATCCACTTTCTATAAACACACGATAATTAACTCCATCGACTGAAGACCATACAGCAAACTTTCCCTTATTTAAAAACTCTTCCTTAACTTGAGGATATTCATCCATCATAAAAACTTCTACTTTTCTTCCATCAAATTCCTGAACATCTACTGGCTCAGATTGATTTGCCACAGCAAATACCTTTGGATTAATTCTCATAAAAACATTTCCTTTCTAAATCATATATCCTAATTATACCATAGTCAAAAATACTTTAAAAGAAAAAACTGTGAATTCTTTCACAGTCATTCTAAAAAAAGATATCAAAAAACGAATAAATAACATTATGCTGATAAAAGAACTTAGATAAGCGAAAAGTATCCTCATTCAATTTTAAATCCACCTCTAAAAACTTTTGACATTCTGCAAAAAATTCATAATTTCCTAAAAGTCTTAGAACAGCAAACACAGCATAAACCAAAATCATAAATAAGCAAAAATATAAAACCATTCCTAAAATTCCATCAATTGTTTTTATAATTGCATTCCCTCTTAAAATTATGGTTATTAGTTTTAGAAGAATAGCAATGATAAATACCCCAACAAATAATATGCCAAAGCTTATAATCACCATTAAAATGTGGGAAAAGAATTGAGCAATATTCTCTGCAATCTTATAAGGGGTAAGAGCGGGATCAATATTAGCGGCAAAAATATTAGCTAAAAATTTTGGTATACCTATATCCTGAAGTACATCTGCAATATTTACCTCGCCACTTAAAGAATCCATAAATATATCTGTTTCTAAAACATTGTTTTTAATTGAATCAAATATCTTATCATAAATGAATCCCGTAGATTCAAACCAGCCTGCCAATTGGGAGCAAAATACAAAGGCAATCGCCAAACCAACAAATAAACCAATAAGCCCAATGGCTTTCTTTAAAAATCCTTTTTTAAAGCCAATAAAAAGCACAAGCAGGATTAAAAGAATCAATACAATATCGATTATCCCACAAATTTTCAAATCCACCAGAATCACTTCCTCACATATTTAATATGTCCTTATTATGCCACATTAATTTATTTTTTTCAATAAAAGAAATGTATTTCTTTTTTTCTAAAAAAAATATATAATAAAGAAAGGGTGATGTTACATGGATAAAATTAAACTATTACAAAAAAAACTAATTCAAAATGAAATTGATGCCTATATTGTCCCTTCTGCGGATGAGCATAATAGTGAGTACCTTAGTGATTATTATAAAGCAAGATCCTATTTATCTGGTTTTACTGGTTCTGCTGGAACACTTCTAATCACTCAAAAAAAGGCCTTTCTTTGGACAGATGGTCGTTATTATATTCAAGCTAGTAAGCAGATTGAAGGGAAAGGAATTACCCTTATGAAGCAAGGAACCACAGGTGTTCCAACTCTGAGTGAATTTATTACAACTAATTTTATGGAAAATAGTGTGATTGCTTTTGATGGAAAAGTAATGTCAGCTTCCTTTGTTCTTAATCTTTTAAAAAAAGATAGAACACTTCAAATCAACGATTCCTTAGATTTAATCTCAGAGATTTGGGAAGATCGTCCCAGATTACCCTTTTCCTTTTTATATAAGCTTGAGGATTTTTTTACAGGCTGTACATTTAAGCAAAAACTAGAGTCAATAAGAAAAGAAATGCTAAAGGAAAAGGCTACACTACACATTCTATCTAGCCTAGAGGACCAAGCTTGGCTCTACAATTTAAGAGCAAACGACATTCCCCATACACCTGTTTTCTTTGCTTTTACTATTATTGATATAGAAAACTGCCATCTTTTTATTGAAAGGAAAAAACTAGATAAGCTAGTTGAAAAGTATCTTAAAGAAAACAACATTATTGTCCATGAATACACTGAATTCTATGAGTATTTAAAATCAATAAATGGTAAAAGCATTCTTATTGATTTAAATAAAGCCAACTATACAATTTATTCTTCAATCATAGCACAAAATGAAATAATAAATCATGAAGATCCATCTTTATTACTTAAGGCAATTAAAAATGATATTGAGATTAAAAACCTAAAGCATGCTCACATTAAAGATGGAGTAGCATTTACTAAGCTTATGTATTATATCAAAAAAAATATTACAGAAGAAACCGCAATGAGTGAAATTTCTGTAACAAATTATTTATATAAGCTTAGACAATCTCAGGAAAGCTTTGTTGATATCTCCTTTGAAACGATATGTGCATATAAGGAGCATGGTGCAATGATGCACTATTCTGCTACCCAAGAAACAAACTATACACTTGAACCTTCTGATTTTTTACTAATTGATTCAGGAGGACATTATTTAGATGGGACAACTGATATAACAAGAACATTAGCGTTAGGAGAGCTTTCAGATATTCAAAAGCTTCATTTCACTACGGTATTAAAGTCTGTGATTGCCTTATCTGAGGCAGTGTTCCTAAAAGGAGTCAAAGGCTTAAACTTAGATATTCTTGCTCGTGGTCCAATTTGGAAATTATACCTTGATTATAAATGTGGCACTGGACATGGAGTTGGATATCTTCTTTCTGTTCATGAAGCTCCAAATGGATTTAGATGGCAGATTGTTCCAGAACGAAATGATTCCACAGTTTTTATTCCTGGGATGGTTACAACAAATGAGCCTGGAATCTATTTGGAAAATCGTTATGGAATCCGAATAGAAAATGAAATGGTTTGTATAGAAAAAGGAAAAAGTGAATTTGGTGAATTTTTAGGATTTGAAACCATAACCTATGCTCCAATTGATTTAGATGCTATTGAAGTATCCTTACTAAGCACTGAAGAAAAAGATTGGTTAAATCAATATCATAAAACTGTATATAAAATGATTAGTCCATATTTAGAGGACGATGAAAAAGATTGGTTAAAAAAATATACCAGAGAAATTTAAAAGGGCATCAAATGCCCTTTTTTTATAAAAAAAGCGCCTTAACCACATTACCTACTAGCTTAAGGCTGCTACCTTCCGATCCTGACCTGGTTCACCGTAAATAATTGATTAAGGACTTCATTATAATATCATACCCATAATAAAATTTCAAGACTTATTTTTTCTTAGTTCTTTAAAAAATGAAGAGAGTAAAGAAGAGCATTCTTCTTCTAGAATTCCTCCCTTTATATCCACCTGATGGTTAAATGCTACATCAAATAATTGAATAGCTCCCTGATGTGCTCCAAAGCGATTATTCTTTGCACCATAATAAACATTTTGTACACGTGCTTGAATGATTGCCCCAGCACACATCACACAAGGCTCTAGAGTGACATAAATGCTAACCTGCTCTAACCGCCAAGAGTTCAGCTTTTTACAAGCCTTTTGAATGACCTGAAGTTCTGCATGTCTTGTCGCATCCTGCCTGGTTTCTCTATCATTGTGAGCTCTAGCAATAATTTTCCCTTCATACACAGCAACCGCTCCAATTGGTGTTTCCTCCTTTAAGTAAGCTTTTTTTGCTTCCTTTAAAGCCTCTTTCATAAAGAAATCATGATTCATTTTCTCACCAAATGGCATTTCCGGCATCTAGGTTCATAAGATTCTGTTTCACCTACTAAGATTGTTGGGTCATTATATTTTGCAGGCTTTCCATTAATAATTCTTTGGGTCATCGTTGCTTCCGTGCCACAACAAACACAAATTGCAGTTAGCTTTGTAATCTGCTCTGCCATAGCCAATAGATTAGCTACAATGGGAAATGGATTTCCTCTAAAATCACAATCTAAGCCCGCACATATCACACGCAAGCCTCTATCAGCAAGCATTCTACAAACTTCGACAATTGTATCATCAAAAAATTGAACCTCATCAATAATGACGGCTTCAATCTCCTCTGCTATATGCTTCAAAATTTCACTAGAATTCTGTATATTGATTGCTTGAACCTTACGCTGGCTATGAGAAACAACTTCTGATATAGAATAACGATTATCTATCCATGGCTTAAATATTATATACTTCTTTTTTGCAAAATCCATACGTTTAACACGACGAATCAATTCTTCAGTCTTACCCGCAAACATAGGACCACAAACAACCTCAATCCAACCTGGCTTATCTAAATGATACTGCATACAATTCACTCCTTCATTCAAGAAAAAAAGCCCAAAAGGGCATTTTCTTTAATTATTCTTAACGCCGTAACGCTTATTGAACTTTTCAACACGTCCATCTGCCTGAGTAAAGGCTTGCTTACCCGTATAGAATGGATGACAATTTGAACAAGTATCAACACGAATCTCATTTAAAACAGAACCTGATTCAAAAACATTACCACAAGTAGTACATGTCACCTTCACTGTTTTATATTCTGGATGGATTCCCTGTTTCATACGATTACACTCCTTCCGCCATGATTATACTATCATAGAAAGTTTCCAAATTATTCTAACATAGAAAAACAGACAATGCAAGTTTTATTTGCTAGATTTTACGAATTTCTTTAAATTTAAATGTCATCTGTGTGGATCTTCCACCAAACATTTCTACTAATACAATTATTTCTTCTGCATCTAAATTCACAGAAGCAATATCAAAAATTCTACCCTCAAAAGGCCCAGAGATAACCTCAATTCGATCTCCAACCTTAAAGTTAATTGCTGATTTTTCAACCATACCTAAAGAAATTAGAATGCGATTCATTTCCTCTACGGGAACAGGAACTGGTTTTGTTCCTCCTCCACTAGAGCCTAAAAATCCTGTTACTTTTGGGGTATTACGAATCATAAACCAAGCTTTTTCATCCATTTCTCCCTCAACTTCCATTTCAACGAAAACATAACCTGGGAAGAGCTTTGTTACCTTCTGTTTCTTTTTACCCTTTTTATCTGTAACCTCTACTGTTTCTTCTGGAACCATTACCTGATAGATTTTATCCATCATATTCATAGTTTCTTTACGTTTTTCCAAATCCTGTTTAACTGCATTTTCATATCCAGAATAGGTTCCAACTATATACCATCTTCTCATATATTACCTCTAATCAAAAATCCTAGAAAGAATTTGAGTTATAAATGCATCATACAATAAGAAAAGTAAAGCAAAAATCACCAAGAACAGCAATACACGAATAGAATTCCCAATCCATTTTCCCAAAGTCAACCACGTAACCTTTTTAAATTCTGGGAATGCTGGTTTAAAGAATGGATATAATCCATAAATCGTAAATACTCCCGCAAGAGAAACTAAAATCCACCCAAACACATTTGGATGTTCTCCAATTAACCAAAAATCCTGACGAACGCTTAATGCTCCTGTTAAGATTAAACATCCTAATACCAATACTAATACTGAGAAAATTAAAAATACATAATTCTCCCACTTGTGTGTTTCCTTTAGATATTGCCAAATACGTGATGGCTTATCCTGTGCTTTTTCTTTAACTGCCATATTTTTTCTCCTTATCTTGTTTCCTTATGAATTGTATACTTATTACAAGTCTTACAATACTTTTTTACTTCAATTCTATCTACTGTTTTCTGAGGATTCTTTGTTGTTGTGTAATTTCTTGATAAACATTCCTCACAAACGAGTATGACCTTTGTACGCAACCCAAATCCCTCCAAACGTCAAAATAAAAAAACCTTTTAAGGCTTGGTTTTATTTTATATCAAACCTTACTATTAGTCAATATATTTTCAACTTTATCTTTAATTTTTTTATATTTCAAATAAACACTTTGATAATTCAAACCATATATTTGAGCAATTTGAGTAATTTTCACATTTTGAAGTAGACAATTAAAAAATAAATCTCTTTCTAATTCATCTTCAAATTCCATCTGCAAGATAATACTTTTCAAAAGAAATGGATTTTCTCCTTTCGTAAGAAAGAATTCTGGCTCAACATATTGAGTATTTCTTTCCTTTAAAAACAGCTCATTCTTCCTCAATAGTTTAAAGACACGCCTACGAATCAGCAACAAAACATAAGAAAGAAATGTAACTTTATATTTTTCTTGAAATGAATAAATTGCCTGTTCTAAACACATAAGGCATTCTTGTTTAAAGTCAGAAAACACAGTGGTTCTCCAATAACTGCTTTCCCTATATATTTTGGCAATCAAATATTCATACTTAGAATATAAAGTTCGCTTAGCGGCCTCATTTCCATCCTTAATTAAATATAATAACTCATTATCATTTGCTGGATAATACATTCTTTTATTTTCATTTTTTTAAAGCATAAAGCACAATTCCAGTACTTACAGAAGCATTTAGACTATTCACATGTCCTATCATAGGAATGGAGATAAGATAGTCAACCTGCTTAAGTAAGGTTCGACTCATTCCAAAGCCTTCAGAACCAATAATAACCGCAAGATTCAATGTCAAATCAATCTCACTTAAATCAACATTTCCCTTGGCATCTGTTCCACAGATCCAATAGCCAAGCTTCTTTAATCTTTCAACAAAAACACCTAAGCTATTTACATAGGCAATTTTCACATGCTCTATGGCCCCTGTCGAAATATGAGCAACTGTTTCTGTTATAGAACAGCTCCTGTTTTTAGGAAGAACTACTGCATCATATCCAAAGGCATCTACACTTCTTAAAATAGCTCCCAGGTTATGAGGATCCATAATACCATCAAGAATTAAAACTCTTTTAGGATGATTTAATATTTCATCAAGGATTTCATCGCCATAAATCTTATATGGTTCATGATAGGCACCATATCCTTGATGATTAGAACCAAATATTATATCCATTTGTTTTTTAGTTTCAATTTTATATTGTATTTTTTTATCTTCTAAGAGCTTCAAAAAATCTTTATCCCTTTTAGAATTTTCCTCAGAAACGAAAACTTGTTGTAATCCTTGATTTGCACGAATAGCCTCTCGAATACAGTTCTTTCCATATATTTTTATCATATCATCACCATTATGCTTTAGTAT
>JAIEEQ010000020.1 GCA_029067355.1 Anaeroplasmataceae bacterium
AATCTTAAAACTGTGTGTGTGCCGATATATCCGGCTCCTCCTGTTACTAATATTTTTTTCATACTTTCACCTCTATTTATAGTTTGATACTATTATGCGTCCTTATTCCGTTGTCTTTGTTTCTTCTTTTACAGCTTTTAAAATGTAGTAGCCTTTATCTCTTGCAATAATAGAGCAGTTTCCAAATAAATTTTCAATAAATGTCTTTGAAGAAGGTGCTCCCTGTTTCTTTTGAATTACAACCCATAGTTCTCCACCATCAGAAAGTCTATCATAAGCCCCTTCATAAATGGCATATATAATCTGCTTTCCTGCACGTATGGGCGGATTAGTTACAATACTTGAAAATATAATACCTTCAGGCAATGCCTCATATAGATTACTATGAAACGGATGTATATTTTCACATTGATTTTCTTGAATGTTCTTAATCATAAGATGATAAGCCCGTTCATTAATTTCACACTGATAAATTTCCTTATGATATAGCCTAGATATCACAATTCCTAAAGGCCCATACCCTGCACCCATATCTAGAACAGGATTTTCTAAGGAATTTGGTACAAATGCTTTCAATAATGCAAATGAACCATAATCTATGTATCCCTTAGAAAATACACCATCATCCGTATGAAATTTAAAATGCTCATTACGAAAATAAAAGTCAAAGCTATTTGGATTAGAATGCAAATCCTCTTGTTTTTCATAATAATAATGATTACTCATCTTTAAAACACCACCTCATAGAAATAAATAGACCTGAGAAATTCCCAGGTCCAATTCGCTTTTTAAATTACTTAACTTCAACAGTTGCGCCAGCAGCTTCTAACTTAGCCTTTAATTCTTCAGCTTCTGCTTTAGAAACCTTTTCCTTAACAGGCTTTGGTGCACCATCAACTAAATCCTTAGACTCCTTTAAGCCTAAGCCAGTTACTTCCTTAACAACCTTGATAACACCAAGCTTTGCAGCACCTGCATTTGTTAAGATTACATCAAATTCAGTTTGCTCAGCAGCGGCAGCTGGAGCAGCACCAGCAGCTGGAGCAGCAGCCACAGCAGTTGGGTCGATACCGAATTCTTCCTTCATAGCGTCAACTAATTCTTTAATTTCAAGAATAGTCATTTCCTTTAATGATTCAATAAATACTTCTTTTGTTAATTTAGCCATTTTCTTTTTCCTCCGTTTTCTTTATTTATTAAGCTTCTTGACCTTTTTCAACTAACATATTTAAACCAATAGATAACTGGCTCAATGTTCCTAACATACCAGCAGCTAATTGTGTTAATAATGTTTCGTATGATGGTAATTGAGATAATGTCTTCAATTGTTCAAATGAATAAACATCACCATCAACAACACCCTTTACAACTTCAACCTTGTTATTCTCACCAGCAACCTTAAACAAAACCTTTGCTGGAGCAACAAGATCATCCTTAGAGAATGCAAGAGCAATAGGTCCAACTAATGCATCTTCTAAATCGTAGCCACATTCCTTTGCAGCACGGCGAGAAATGTTATTTTTAATAACGGAAATCTCACAACCTAATTCACGCATATTCTTACGCAAATTTTGGAAAGCTTCAACAGTTAAGCCTTGGTACTTAAAAGCAACCACAGAGGCTGAACTCTTCATCTTTTCACTTACTTCTGCTACTTCCTTTTGTTTTTGTAACAAAACTTCTTTCATCGATTTACCTCCTATAAATTTAATGAAAAAACTCCTCACCGAGGGCGAGAAGTCATCATAAACTCTTTCATTCGCATACCTCGGTAGAAATTAAGTGCTTTCGCACACCTACTGTCTTCGGTTCTTTACTTATAATTTGGCGATTGAATCAGAATCAATTTTTACGCCAGGACCCATTGTAGATGCAACAGATACATTCTTCATATATGCGCCCTTAACAGTGGAAGGACGAACTTTCATAAGTGCGTCATACACTGCCTTTAAATTTTCTTGAAGCTTTTGAGCTCCAAAGGATACCTTACCGATTGTCATTTGAATATTTCCAATCTTATCTGGACGATATTCTACCTTACCAGCTTTGATTTCCTTTACAGCCTGTGCAACGTTCATCGTTACAGTACCTGTCTTAGGATTTGGCATTAAGCCCTTAGGTCCTAAAACTCTACCTAAACGACCAAGTTCACCCATCATATCTGGTGTTGCTACGATAACATCAAAATCAAACCAACCCTGATTGATTTTTACAATCATATCAGAATCGCCAACAAAATCTGCTCCAGCCTCTTTTGCTTCAGCTTGCTTTGCACCACGGCAAACAACTAAAACCTTACGAGTCTTTCCAGTTCCATTAGGCAATACAATAGCACCACGAATGTTTTGTTCTGCTTTACGTGGATCAATGTTTAAACGGAAAGCAACATCAACAGATGCGTCGAACTTAGCAGTAGATGTCTTACAAGCTAATTCTAATCCCTCAGTAACAGGATAAACCTTTGTACGATCTACAAGCTTTGCAGCTTCAACGTATTTTTTTCCTCTCTTCATATTATTCCTCCTAAAATGTGGTATAAGCGGGAATTCCTCCCACAAATTTAGGCTGTTATTAACAACCTTAAGAAATTAGTCTTCAACGACAATGCCCATATTTCTAGCAGTTCCAGCAATTATATTAGTAGCTGCTTCAATATCATTTGCATTTAAGTCAGGCATCTTCATCTCGGCAATTTCTCTTGCCTTCTGTCTAGATATCTTTGCCACAGTATGCTTCTTTGAATTTTCAGAACCCTTACTAATTCCTGCAGCCTTCATTAATAAATCTGAAGCTGGTGGAGTTTTTACGATAAACGTAAAAGAACGATCCTCATAAACAGAGATTACTACTGGTAGCGTATATCCCATTTTATCCTTTGTCTGGTCATTGAATTGAGAACAAAAGCCTGGAATATTTACACCTGCTTGTCCTAGTGCTGGACCAACTGGTGGAGCTGGATTAGCTTTGCCGGCTGGAATTTGTAATTTTACAACCTTTACAACCTTCTTTGCCATAATTGTTTCCTCCTTCTTTCAATGATGTGGTTCAACAGATTCTATACATGTCGAATCCTCCCACTCCATACCTATGGAAAACTCCATACATATGCTTATAAATTATATCAAACATTAAATCTACTGTCAATTGATTTTTGGTAAAAAATACATTTTTTTTAAATCTTAAAAAAGAAAGGCAAGGAGCGTAAGCCCCTTGACCTTTTTAAAACAAATTTACATTTTTACTTACTCTCTCATCAATTAAACCAAAAGCACATAGAGGCTTGCTAATGGCTTTAAAGAAAAGGAATAAAAGAATACTTTGAGGTAATAGATAAAGGATATTTTTAGGTAGGGAGGTTAAAGAAATATAAGTGATATAGGAATCCCAATCCAAATTATATATTATTTTCCACCATATTGATCCTAAGCCAACATTTACACATAAATTAACAAAGGCTCTAGCAATGAAGCAATTTGCAAAGGTAATTCTCTTTTTGTAAAAGCATACCCCATACATAAACCCTGCTAACATCGCATCTAGGGTATATCCAAAGAAGAATATCCCTCCTGGATTGATGAAATACCCAAGAATATCAGAACAAAATCCAATAAAAATTCCACATATAGGACCATAAATCCAGCAAATCGTTCCAAAGAACAAAAAAGTAAATCCTATACCCAGACTTCCAAAGCCTGAAGGAATTGGTATAAGCTTACAAATTAGCATACAACCAAATAAAAGACTGACTATACACATTTTTTTCACGCTCTTTGTAAAGCCTAAGGAATCCTTCCAATACTTTCTGTGAAAAATAGAAGTAAAAATAAGAGTATTATCTTCAATCTGAATCGTTTTTTTAGATAAACTACTATATAGCAAAAGTGTAGATATTATTAGAAAGAAAAAAACTCCGCCACAAATTGAAGCAACCATCCAGGGATTCACGTTGCCCATTAGATAAACCTCAGTAAATATTGTCTTTGATGGTGCATAACTTAATACTAGATTAAAATAATTTTTTACTCTATTTTCACTCGCATTCACTTTTCCTGTTGTAGAGCTGACCAAATTTGTAAAATATTTTTTTTGAATGCTAAGCTGATAAGAGTTCCCCTCATTTGTTAGATTTGCTGTTTTAAGCATTGAATGATACTCTATCTTTGCATAACTAATTTTTTTTAAGCCTTCATCTACCTCTGCCAATTGATTATGCTCATCTATTTTTTCAAAGACCTTATCATAATAGGCTTGTTCTAATAAAAAGGAAGGTTCCTCTTCAGCAGTAAATATGTAAACATATCGAGCCTGATTTGCATTATAAAAATAATCCGTAACAAAATATCCTGCTAAAAAAAAGACAAGGACGAATATAATCAAAGATATTTTGTAGTGCCAAAGCAATTTAAAAAATTTCATAAAGAAAAGACCTCCTTACAAAAGAGATCCACTATAAGCCTTACAGCGGACACAAGAAACCACCGCCACAACCTGTTGTGTTCGTCAATACCCATCTTCCCTAGGTAAAGCACTTTACGCGTTTTCTCTTCTCTGTTTTTCATTAAAAGATTATATCCGATAATATAAAAAATAACAAGAGTTTTTTAAAGTACAATTCTTATTTTCCTCATCCCTCTTCTGTTTTGTTTTATTTTCTCATTAGCACTTAAATTCCTCTTTCTTCATATACTAGCATTAGGGAGGTATGTATAATGAATGAAGTCCGTGAAATTGTTACTAAGGCTGTAGTAGCTAAAGGTAAAAAGGCTATGCATATAACGCACAGTATTAATACAACAAAGCATCCCTATTCAGTATTAGGATGCTGGATCATTAATCATGAGTTTGAAGCAACCAGAAATAATGACCTTGTAGACATCAATGGGGAATTTGAGGTTAATATTTGGTATTCTACTGAAGAAAATTCTAGAACCGATATATTAAGAGAAAAGGTTGCCTATAAGAAGGATATCAAGGTTAAAAGAATCGTAAACGAATATCTAAAAAATAGCGATGATGTATTGGCAAAAATATTAAAGCATCCAACAGTAACAAATGCTAAAATTATTGACAATGAAATCAAATTAGATATTGATTTAGAAATCTTAGCAGAGGTTATAGGCGAAACAAAAATGCAAGTAACCGTATTTACACCTGTTGTTAACGATGACGATGACATAGATGATTTAGATATTGAAGTTAATGAAGATTTTTTAAATGATAAGTAGTAGAATCTAAAGGAGTCAAAAAACTCCTTTTTATTTTTTTATAAAAAAGAATCCCCTAAACATAGCTAGCTTAGGGAATTTCTTTTAAATATCATACTTAGATATGATTTCTGCTGGTGTCTTACGCATCAATAACAAAATTGGAAGAAGTCCAAAAATTAAATTTAGTCCATAGAGAATAACTGCTCCTAAGAAAACAAATAGATAGCTACTCTTTAAGGCGTTCATAGATAATGTATTATTTACGTTTGCAGCAATTGTCTGGAAAATAATTGAGGTCAATACATATCCAACTAATGCTGTTAAGGTGATAGTTACAAAGATATCACTTACAAAACGTAAAACAATTTTTAATCGAGAAGCTCCTATACTCCTATACACTCCAATTGGATAGATATCAGAAATCATTCTACTTCTCATTATAAAATATATAAATATAGATATAATTGCAAGTAATGCTAAAGCCAATATTCCAAAAATCAAGAAGTTCTCCTGCTGAAGCTCTTTTGCAGCCATATAATAAAAATCATAAACGTTTATTGTCTTAAATGGTTCCTTTAAAATGCTTTTAACTGCTTCTTTGTCCTTGACCTGAAACCAAACGTTTCTGTTCAACATACAAGCCTCTCTAGAAAACAATAAGCCAAGTCCCATAGTATAGGAATCACTATAATATTTCCCAACTATGGTATATTCTCTTTGTCCGATAGTAATGACTTGACCAATTTCAAAGTTAGTATAAACAGATGCCAAACACTCTTTTGAAGAGCTTGCTTCTCTTCCCTCTGCTATTTCATAGTTTTGATATGCATAGCTGTATTCTTCTAAAGTCACACTAGAAATTGCATAGGTTGAGGAATAGTAAATGAAAGGAAGTGTATCAGGAGTAGGATAATTTTTAAATTTAAAGGTTCCTATAATTTCATATTCTGTATTACGAAATTTTTCTCCAACCTTTCCAACACCTTGATATACTAATACATATTTTTCCAAAGCATCTGCTTCAGTAAAATCTCTTCCCTCAACAATTTGATAAGTGTCTAAGGCTTTTTCTTTTTTATAATCTCTTTGATCAACGGTTCTATAAATAGATGCTCTATTGTATTTTAAAAATGTTTCATCATCCATATAGGCCAAAGGGTATTCTGTATCTACAATCCCACTAATCCTATACTCTCCACTGTATTCAAAATTTTCTAATCCAACTAAACTATCATAGTTTGGAAAATACTCTGGAAACCGCTTGATAAAACCATCTGCTATCTTTTTACTGATGACAAGCTCATTTTTCTTTGGAGCTTTACCAGCTAAAAGCTTTAGGCCTTCGCTACCATAATAGCTAATAAGATTCATATCATCCCCATAAGTAATTGTTTCTGTATAGTTGATATGCTTCTCAAAACGAATTCTCATAGATTCAATAGAGGTCATATATTCTGTATAATCCATAATAGAATATGTTGCATCAATATATTCCTCATAGCTATTATATCCATCAATTTCTATCATATCAAAACGCTTATCAACACAAAATCCAGTATCATCAATTAAATAGTAATTTGAAAAGCCTATAACACAAATTGCAAGTAAAATTCCTATGGTAAAAAAGGCAGCATATAAGAGCTTTGCTCTTCTTTTGCTAAATCGCATTTTATTAAAACTTTCTCTAAGAGAGTGAAAAACTCTTTTAAATATATTTTGACTTTTAGAGGTTTCATTATACCATGAGGTATCAAAATGAAACTGGTCAATCTCCTCTTGTTTTAATGCCTGATAATGATCATCCACAATTCTTAAATTTGTATCCTCTATCAGTCTAAGCTTCTTTGTAGATGAAATAAAATACGTTCCATTCTTTTCTATAATCCTCACTTCTAAAGGCTTTGCCTCAGCAGTAGTGTAATACTTAAAAGATACAAGTTCCCCTTGCTCTTCTGTCAAATTCATATCCTTTAAAAAGATTGTATTAGTCTGTTCTGTATTCAAAGACGTTATTCCATCATTAGAATAGATAGTAGAAATGGCACCATCCTTTACACGGATAACCTGCTCAGAGTAAAAATTGGCTACCTCCTCATTGTGAGTAACAATAAGAACTAAAGAGGTTTTTGATATTTTCTTTAAAATGTTCATTACCTCAATCGTATTCTCACTATCAAGATTTCCCGTAGGCTCATCTGCAATAATAATCCTTGCTTTCTTGATTAAGGCCCTAGCAATACTTACTCGTTGCTGTTGTCCCCCTGATAAAGCATAGGCTCTTTTCTTTCTATATTTATACATTCCAACAGCCTTTAGGGTATATTCAATTCTTTTTTCCTGCTCTAAAGCGTCAAAAATACCAATCATCTCTAATGCAATGACAAGATTATCATACACTGTTTCTTCTAGCAAGAGATTATAATTTTGGAATACATACCCAATTTCCTTGCTTCTAAACTGATCCACCTTATGCATTTTATAGTTATCCATTACCAAAGAGTCATAGCAAATCTTTCCTTTTGCCTTATCTAATCCACCTATAACATTTAGCAATGTTGTTTTCCCACTTCCAGAAGGTCCTAAAAAAGAGATTAAGCCTGTATTAGGTAGCTCCAAGGTGACATCATTAATGACATGGATTTCATTATCCTTACCCTTATTATAATATTTATTTAAATGCTGAATCTTAATCATTTCTAGCCACCTCCCCTTTCATTGTCGTATTGACACTGAATTTAAAGAGTCTTCGATTAAAGCGTTTTGCAATAAAGAAAGAGAAAATAATCATAGAGATAAAATATAGAGATAACGTTCCAATATTTAGATAGTCTCCCATACCAAAGGAGCTTGTCGTATGGTATAGAATAAGGAAAATCAGCAAAGCGAAAATTGAGGAGAGGAAGCCAGTTGCCATAACCTCTAAAATCACAATTCTTCCCAACTGCTTTTTTACCATTCCTAGAGTTCGTAGCACTCCATAATCTTTATTTTTTGAAGCATAAATTCTTGCAAGAATAATATAAGAAATAAAGAATAAGCAAATTAAGGCAAGGATGACAAGCGCCAAAAACAAATATAAAACAGCTAAATTAAACATTCCAGCATCTACTTTCATATCGCTTGGCACAGATACCATATATCCAGCCTGCTCCAACTGATTCCTTACCAGCTTAACCTGATTTGTATAAATGACGGCTTCATAGATTTTATCACCAGAAGAAAGATTCATCATATTTCCTATGTAAAGAATTGGCTCTGTTATTATTTCATCATACTGTATCACATAATCCATATCTAAAGAATATAAGTTATTGATACAATAGGTAAGCTTTATATCCTTATTTTGATAAGAAAGAGGGAGACACAAAATACTTTTCTCTTCTGCTTTCACCTGAGTATAAATTTGAACCTCTTCCTGCTGGTCAACAGATAGATAATATTTCAAATTCATAGCGTATACTGATTCATTTAAGAGAGTTCTATGAAATGTTTCATAACAAAGCAGATATGGACTAGTTATCTCATCTGATGTACCAACTCCTACAATTTTTCCTACATTGATTAGAGATTCAGAAACAAAAACATTCTTGTTTACCGCCTGTATAAAATCATATGCATAATAATGTTCTGGGAAAACCAGAAGATATTCTCCCTCCTTACTTGATTCATTTCCAGAAATAAGCTCATGCTTTAATTCATGATAGGTCAATTTTACATTGTAGACATAATAAGGGGTTGAACTATCCTCCCTGCAACGAATGGTAATATTGGTTTCTTCATAAAAAGCATTATAATAAATTTCTTTATGCTGCACCTGCTCTAAAGTTTCCTTATGTAAAGGGGAGTGATCCCGATTGTAAACAATAAGACGCTCCTCATCTTTTAAGGAGTAGGCTTCATTTACTGAGGAATAGGTATCATAGGACTGTTCAAGCATCATAAGATATAGAAGTAGGCTAATAAAGGAAATCACCAAAAAAACGAGCAAAGAAAAGATTGTTTTTTTGGGAGTAGAAAAGATATTTTGCAAAGCCAATTTAAGATAGATACTTTTCTTTACCTTCTGCTCTGATAAAGAAACCACCTTCTTTTGATCATTTTCTACTGCTTCTTTTAAACAAATATCTTCTATCACTTCTCCATCTGAAATCTTAATTCTTCTTGTTGCAATACTACTTACCTGAGCATAATTATGAGTGACAATCAAGACCAGCTTATCCTTTGCCACCTCTGCGATAAGCTTAATAATCTCTTCTCCTGTTTCACTATCCAAATTTCCCGTAGGCTCATCACAGGCTAATATTTTAGAATCACTAGCTAAAGCTCTGGCGATAACACAGCGTTGCTTTTCACCACCAGAAAGCTTAGTTCCTCTATGATTAATCCTTTTAGAGAGTCCTACTTTCTCTATAATTTTTTTAGCCTCTGTCTTAGCATCCTCATGGGTATGCCCAGAAAGCAATAACGGAAGCATAACATTTTCTAGCACAGTATAGGAATCAATAATATTATAATTTTGGAAAATAAAGGATACATTATTTTTGCGAAACATATCCATATCATTTTGATTAAAATAGGAGGTTTCATTTCCTTCAAATAAAATCTCCCCCTCCTCATAGGTATCCACCGCTGTGATTACATTTAAAAGAGTAGATTTTCCACTTCCAGAATCTCCTGTAATCGCAACAATTTCTCCTGTATTTAGCTTTAAATTGATATTCCTCAAGCCCAGCGTAACTACACCATTATTGGTATAATATTTGCTGACATTTTTAAGTTCTATCATTTTTTCACCTCTATTTCTATTTAAATATTATACTCTTTTCATACCATTGTATCAACAAAAAAATTATTGACTATAAATTTACAAGGCTGATGAAGTATGATATAATCATTAAATATAGGAGCTGATTTATTTATGAATATTATATCTTTAGCTGTATCAACCTTTATCACGAATTACATCATAATGGCAATTATAAGGGCTTTACCTATTAAAAACAAACGAATATGGCAAATTGCAGTGATTTCCTTGTTCTCTTTAGGAGAAGTTGCTGGATATATTTTCATTATGCTCAGCGTTTATGAGGTAGAATTTCTATTCATTTTAGAACTCATCGGCAGTATCTTTGGAGTTATGATTGGGTATGTTGCTTCTATGATGATTGTACTAGATGGAATAAGCTTGTTTAAATCAAAACGGTTAAAGGAATTTGAAAGAAATTTAAATAATAAGGAGGGTACTTCCTTCCCAAAATGGATTTTAGCACTTATCGCAGGAGCCTTAGGCTTAATGCTTCTCATCTATGGAATTGTTACAGTAACTCATTATGATGCAAAGCTTCTTCTTACCATTATTGGTTTATTTATAGGTGCAGTCATCTTCCTAGGTGTTTCTATTTATCTTTTTATTTCAGGAGCCCCAAAACACAAAATAATTCGTGCAGAAAACCTTCTATTTGTTGTTGATCTTGAAGGTCAGAAAACAATTTATCAAGCTAAATTGACTAAGGAATTTACTCTAGAGAATGCTTTAGGCAAACTAATGGAAATCTATATGCTAGACGAATATGGATTAATCGTTACACCAACGAATAATTATATTGTAAAGGGAATAAAGCTAGAATATTCTGCGAAAGATCTTTTAAAAACCATCCAAATGACTCCTTATGAAGGAAACCTTGATGAGGCTTTATCTAAATTTCAAAAATACAATCGGAAAAAAATCATTTTAGACGAAAATAATAACATCATCAAAATCACTCAGATAAAATAAAAACACCCAGCTTACTTATAAGAACAAAGTAAGTTGGGTGTTTTTAAGCTTCCATACCTATCCATTCAAGCTCTACATAATCTGCAAAAATCTCTAGAAAATACCAAGTCCCTTGAGAAAAGCACTGAATCATAATTGATTCAAAACGTAGATAATGATACAGGTATTCTATATTTTTCAACTGCTTAATTTTTTTATTACTTATCTGAATATATTTATTTTTAAAAAAAGAATATTTTTTCTTATAGACCTCAATCTCATCCTCCAATAAATGAATTCGCATATTTAAAGATTTTGCATTTGGATAATAAGACTGGACAGCATCTAAGCCAGATAAATCATTTTCAAATTCTAAAATAAGATATTCTTTTGTTATTTCAATCCTCTTTATAACACAATCGTGAGGAGTTGGAATAGTGGGTAATGCTTCTAAATTAAGATACTAGGTTTCTATTATAGAAATCTATACATTAAATTTAAATAGCATAACATCGCCATCTTTTACCACATAATCCTTACCCTCTTGACGTACCAATCCAGCTTCCTTTGCCTTAAGCATAGATCCACAAGAAACTAAGTCCTTATATGCCACAGTTTCAGCCCGAATAAATCCACGCTGAAAATCGGAATGAATGATTCCTGCACATTCAGGAGCTAGCATTCCCTTTTTAAAGGTCCATGCTCTACATTCATCAGGTCCTGTGGTAAAATAGGTTGCATATCCTAATAAATCATAGGTTGCCTTGACCAAACGATTTAACCCTGGCTCTGCTATTCCTAAATCAGATAAAAACATTTCCTTATCCTCTTCGTCTAGCACAGCAAGCTCAGATTCAATTTGAGCAGATATTCCTATTATTTTTGAATTTGTCTTTTCTGCATAAGCCTTAAGCTTCTTGTATAAATCATCAGACTCTGGGTTGGCAATAGAGGCCTCTTTAATATTTGCTACAAACATAAAAGGCTTAGCGGTTAAAAGTCCATAGTTTTTTAAGTAGGGCTGTTCTGATTCCTCAAAGCTTAAGCTTCGTATTGGAAGCTCAGATTCCAAAGTTTTTTTTAGTTTCTTCAACAATTCAAATTCAAAAGGTGCATCATCTACTTTAGATTGTGCCTTTTTTTCTATTTTTACAATACGCTTATCAATAGACTCTAAATCAGATAAAATGAGCTCTAATTGAATAATTTCTGCATCTCTTACAGGATTTACACTTCCCTCAATATGTGTGATATTTCCATCTTCAAAGCAACGAACTACCTCTAGAATTGCATCACAATTCCGAATATTTCCTAAAAACTGATTCCCAAGTCCCTCTCCTTTAGAAGCTCCCTTCACAAGACCTGCAATATCTGTAAATTCACATACAGCCTTTGTAGATTTTTTAGGATTATACATTTTTGTTAAAGTATCTAAGCGCTCATCTGGTACTTCTACCATACCTACATTTGGCTCAATGGTCGCAAAAGGATAGTTTGCAGCTAAAGCACCTGCCTTTGTTATTGCATTAAAAAGTGTCGATTTCCCTACATTAGGTAATCCTACGATTCCAGCGGTTAATGCCATACGATCTACTCCTTACTATTTTATATATAAGTTCTTATAAGCGATTATGGATTCCTCTATAATCCGCTCTGCTGCTTCTCTTCCACAAATCTCAGTAACAACCGTATCCTTTCCCTCTAGTGTTTTATACACAGAAAAGAAATGCGTCATTTCATCAAAATAGTGCTGAGGAAGCTCACTGATATCTCTATATTGATTCATCATAGGATCTGTTTGACACACTGCAATTATTTTTTCATCGCTTTCTGATTGGTCAATCATTTTTACAACACCAATTGGAAAGCACTTGACTAAAACAAGCGGATCAAAGGTTTCATTAGACAAAACCAATACATCTAATGGATCTTTATCCTGTGAATATGTTCTAGGAATAAATCCATAATTTGCAGGGTAGTGGGTAGACGTATATAGGATTCTATCTAAAATAATTAGTCCAGTTTCCTTATCCAATTCATATTTTTTCTTACTTCCCTTAGGAATTTCTATACAAGCGATGAAGTTATCCTTATTGATTCTATCATCATCAATATCATGCCAAATATTATGCATTGTTTTCACCTCTAACCTATCATACCATAAAATGACATAAAAATAAAGGCTAACTTATGAATTAGCCTTATCGCATATAATCATACATTATTTTTAATGCATTCTTTTCAAGCCTTGAAACCTGAGCCTGAGAAATGGAAAGCTCCTCTGCTATCTCCATCTGAGTTTTATCTAAATAATAGCGATCATAAATAATAGCCTGTTCTCTTTTAGAAAGCTTAGTAAAGGCTTCCTTTATCATATTATTTCGCATCCAATTTTCTGTTATATAATCTGTTCCACCAATTTGGTCCTCTAATTCTATAACATCACCACCATTATCATAAATCGGGGTTGACATGCTAATGGTATCCTGAATAGCTTCTAAGGCTAAAATGACATCTACACTGTCTACATTTAGAAATTCTGCAATCTCATTGATGGTTGGCTCCCTATGCTGTTCAAGTAAAAACTTATCCTTATAGTTTATTGCCTTATAAGCAATATCCTTATAGCTTCTAGAAACACGAATTGATCCGTTATCTCGTAGATGTCTCCGAACTTCTCCGATAATCATGGGGCACGCATATGTTGAAAAACGAACATTATGCGATAAATCAAAATTATCAATAGCCTTCATAAGACCAATACAACCTACCTGAAATAAGTCATCCATACTTTCCTTACGATCATTAAATCGTTTAAGTACAGAGAGTACTAATTTTAAATTACCTGCAATCATTTTCTCTCTAGCCTGCATATCTCCATCCTTAATTTTCAGCAAAAGGGCCTGCTGCTCATCATTGGATAAAGTCTTTAGCTTAGAGGTATCTACTCCTGTAATCTCAACCTTATGCATAAAATCTTCCTTTCATATTTAATATGGAAGACTTCTACGAAAACTATTCATTACTTGGATACAATTGTTAACTTTTTTTCCATTTCATTTTTCAATTTATCTATTATCTTTTTTTCTAATCTGGATATATAGCTTTGACTGATTCCCAGTCTATCAGCAACCTCCTTTTGGGTCATTTCTTCACATTGATAGAGTCCAAATCGAAGAGTGATTATCTCCTTTTCTCTTCGATTTAGTTTTTCGACAGCTTCATACATAATTCTTTCCTTTTCATTAGAAATGGCCTCATCAATCGCAAGAATTTGGTTAGTAGGAATGACATCAGCAAGTAAAAGCTCATTCCCATCACCATCTACATTTAATGCTTCATCTAAGGATACCTCATTTTTTTGCTTGCTGACCTTCCTTAAAAACATAAGGATTTCATTTTCTATGCATCTTGATGCATAAGTAGCCAGCTTGATATTTTTATCCGTTTTAAAGGTTTCTACGCCCTTAATCAGTCCCATAGAGCCTATTGAAATTAAATCCTCTAAAAGGACCTTAGGTGATTCAAAGCGTTTTGCAATAAACACAACAAGCCTCATATTATGCTCTATCAAAACATTTCTTGCCTCTATATCTCCATTAAGCATCTTTTCAACATGAAATCTTTCTGCCTCATCACTTAATGGCTCTGGCAAACACATTTGATTATATAAATAACAAACCTCATCCTTTTTAAACAGCTTAGATAAAAGCTTAATTAATAACATTTCTATCCCCCTAATAAATTTGAACCAAACATCACATTAAACGCAATATCTCCATAGGCCAGGTAGACATCCCTTTTCACATATTTATTTTTGATTTTAATTTTAAAGCTCTTCACCTCAAATATAGGAATCCTCTTATCCGTGCTTAAACTTTGAATGGTAATTGTTTTATAATAATGACCAATCTGTAAATCTCTTTTTAAAAACACAATTGGAATATTATCTTCTGTTGTAAGAAAGTTTCCTGTATCACAAAAGCCACTTAAATAAATTGTACGATTTTCATCCTCTATCATCACCTCATATTCTAAAACATCGGGTCTAAAATGAAACTTCTTATAAATTGCATAGCATGCAAATAAAACTAAAATACCACCTAAACAAATTAAGACTACACTAAAATGGTTCATCATCTTATAAAGAATACCTGCACTCCCTCCTAAAGTAAAATTAAGCATTAAATAAATTAAACATAGAAATAATGCCTTAGTGGGTCTTTTTGTAATAAATGGGCATATAGCAATCAACATAATCATCAGATAGCGATACGCCTCTATTTGATAGGGTATGAAAATATACAATAGAATATATGTCCCATCCAAAAGACATGAAATACTTATAGCAATATTATTTGGCTTGCTTCTAAGCAAATAATAAGCCATCTTTACAAAGCACAAATGAATACAAATGTTCATAACAACCAATAGCTCTATATATTTCATGGTGCTAGTATAAACGATAATACTATAAAAAAATGTTGAAAAAGAGGCATTAAACAAAATATTTAAATTTATATTTTTTCAAGCATTCTAACCAAAATTTTTCTATAATCTAAGGAAAGAAAATAACATTAGATAAGCATATAAATGAAAAATGTAACTTTAAAGCAATAAAAAAAGATAATCCAATAAACTGGACTATCTTTTATCATATTATTCAATTGTATTTACAATAGCAAGTACTTCATCTGCAAGTTGTTTTAGCTTGGCAGTAGCTTCTTCTTGAGTTGAACCAACAACACCATAGTAAACCTTCAGTTTAGGCTCAGTGCCAGATGGTCTTAAGACAAACCACATATTATCATTTAGATAGTACTTTATTACATTGCTTTTAGGTAGTGAAATAGACTCAGTAGTATTAGAAACAAAATCCTTTTTCATACTCAATTTCACATCATCCTTAGCAAGAATATCAAAATTCTTCAAAGAAATATCTTTTGTTCTAAAGAAATCCATAATTCTTTGAATTTTAGCGGCGCCCTCAAGTCCCTGTAATCCAATATTTGTGATTCCTTCTTTATAATAGCCATATTCCTCATAAACTGAATTTAATGCATCAACTAAATCCATACCCTTTTCACGATAGTAGGCGGCAGTTTCACACAGCATTAAAATAGCCTGAATAGAATCCTTATCACGAACAAAATCAGATACTAAACACCCGTAGGATTCCTCAAAGCCAAAGACATAGGTCCCTTTTCCGCCTTCCATTTCTCTAGCCTTTTCTCCTATAAATTTAAATCCTGTCAAAGTAATTTCAACCTGCATACCATACTTTCTTGCGATTGCAACAGGCAGGGTTGAGGAAACATTGGTTGTAAATACATAACCATCCTTAGGCAATGTATTTAACTCTTTTCTTGTCTTTAAAATGTAATCAAGAACCAATGCAGCGGTTTGATTTCCTGTAAATAAAATATATTCACCGTCATGCTCTACTGCTATTCCTAATCTGTCTGCATCAGGATCAGTTGCAAGAACAATCTTCGCACCAATTTCTTTTGCATATGAAATGGCTTCATCATAAGCCTCTTTATTTTCAGGATTAGAGGTTTTAACACCAGAAAAATCTGGGTCATTGGTCATCTGACAAGCCAAAGGAAACACCTGATATCCAACACTTTTTAATACATCAGGAGCAAAAACCTGCCCCGTTCCATGGAGTGGTGTATATACAAGCTTAAAATCCTTATTTAAATTTGGACGTAAAATAATTTTCTTTACTTCCTTAATGTAAGCTTCGTCTACCTTTTTCCCAATATACTTAATTTTTTTATGATTCTTAGAGTGGTCAATAGAAAAATAATCTTCAATCTTCTCAATTTCAGCTATGACCTGATCTGCATCCTTTGGAACAAGCTGGCATCCACTTTCATCATAAATCTTATAACCATTATATTCCTTTGGATTATGAGAGGCTGTAATCATAATTCCACCAACACAGCCAAAATGACGAACAGCAAAGGATAACTCTGGAGTTGGCCTAAGCTCCTCAAATAAATATACCTGGAAGCCTAAGGTTGTTAATACCTCAGCAGAAATTCTTGCAAATTCCTTAGATTGATGACGATTGTCATGAGAAATGGCAACGCCTCTTTTAAATGCCTTCTTAAATTGAGATAAATAACGACCAAATCCTAAGGTCGCCTTAGATACAATGTAGATGTTCATACGATTTGTACCAGCACCTAAAATACCTCTTAACCCACCTGTTCCAAATTCTAGATCCGTTGTAAAAGCTTCCTTTAGAGCCTGATCATCCATTGCGTCCAATTCTCTTTTCAGTGCTGAATCTAAATTTGGGTAATCCTTCCAGATTTGTGCTTTTTCTAAATAATTCATACTAAAATTCTCCTTCTTCTGCTTTAAGCTAGAAAAGGCATAATTCTTCATTATGCCCTTTAAAATTTTACTTTGGTTGCTTACCAATATAAGCTAAAATACCACCATCAACATATAAAATATGTCCATTTACTGCATTAGATGCATCAGAAGCAAGGAACACAGCAGGTCCTGCAAGCTCATCTGCTTCTAACCAACGACCAGCTGGAGTTTTCGCAATAATAAATTGATCAAATGGATGACGAGAGCCATCAGGCTGTATTTCACGTAACGGAGCTGTTTGAGGAGTGGCAATATATCCAGGTCCAATACCATTACATTGGATATTATATTCACCATACTCAGAACAAATGTTACGAGTTAGCATTTTCAATCCGCCCTTTGCTGCTGCATAGGCAGAAACTGTTTCACGTCCAAGCTCTGACATCATAGAACAAATATTAATGATCTTACCGTGTCCTTTCTTAATCATAGAAGGAATGACAGCCTTTGCCATAATAAATGGTCCATTCAAATCAATATCAATTACCTGACGGAATTGAGCAGCAGTCATCTCAAGCATAGGAATACGCTTGATGATACCTGCATTGTTTACTAAAATATCAACTACACCAACTTCCTTTTCTATGGTTGCAATCATCTCATTTACCTGATCTTCATTGGTAACATCGCAAACATATCCATGAGCAGGAATTCCTGCCTCTCTATAAGAAGCAAGTCCTTTATCAACCAAGTCCTGGTTGATGTCATTAAATACAATGGTAGCACCTGCCTCTGCAAGACCTGATGCAATTGCAAATCCAATTCCGTAAGCTGCTCCTGTTACTAAAGCAATCTTACCATCTAATCTAAAATCATTCATTTTCATAAAATATTTTCCTCCTTTAATTATCTTAAATCCGTAGTCTTGATATTATCCATATCATCAAATTCTTGGTTTTCCCCACACATTGCCCAAATGAAGGTATAATTAGATGTTCCAATACCAGAATGAATACTCCAGCTTGGAGAGATTACTAATTGTTCATTTTGCATAACAATGTGTCTAGTTTCCTGTGGTTGTCCCATCATATGGAATACAACATTATCATCAGGAATATTAAAATAGAAATATACCTCCATACGACGTTCATGTGTATGAGAAGGCATCGTATTCCATCCTGATCCTTCTGCAAGCTCTGTCATCCCCATAGCCAATTGACAGCTTTGACATACATCTGGGTGAATGTACTGATTTATTACACGCTTGTTTAAGGTCTTTACTTCACCACAAGGACGATGATTTGCCTTATCAAAATCAATATAATAGGTTGGATAGGTTTTATGAGCTGGGCAGGAAGAAATATAGAATTTTGCTGGATTCTTTGGATCATTAGATTCAAAGATAACCTCCTTAGTTCCCATACCAACATACATTCCATCCTTAGATTTCACCTGATATACCTTTCCATCAAGTGTAATCTTACCTGCTCCGCCAATATTGATGATACCAAGCTCACGACGCTCTAGGAAATAAGCAGCTCGTAATTCGTCAGAGGTTTCTAGAGGCAACGCCTTTGTCACTGGCATTACACCACCAGAAATAATACGATCCTGATGTGAGTAAACAAGCAAAATATCATCAGCCTCAAATACATGTTCCATTAAATAATGTCTGCGTAATTCTTCCGTTGTATAATGCTTTGAATCCTCTGGATGATTTGCATATCTAACTTGTAATTTCATTTTATTCTCCTTCATTTAAAATTTTTTGCACAAAATCAAAGCTTTCCTGCATATCCTCAGGCTTTGATCCCTCAAATATCAAGTATGCATTTGGATTTGTTTCTTTAATTCGATTTAACAAATAGGAATAATCTATAAGTCCCTTGCCGATTGCACATTGCTTTAAAGAATTTTCAACAACAATAAAATCCTTTAGATGGAATATCACAATCTTTCCTTTAAAGAGCTCTAAACATTCCTCAAAAATTTCCTTATATCTTTGATAATTTTCAAATGCCAAATAATTATACAAATCAACCGTATAAAAAATATGACCATTATCAATTTCTTCAACTAACCGCTTTAAAGCCTTAGGCTCAAACATACAATGTCCAAAGGCACCCTCTAAGGCAATATTTCCATCTACCTCTTTAGCATACCCAGCTAATTCCTCAAATATTCTTTTTACCTCTTGATATGCCTCTTCTGTGCGATTCAATGGATGATATGTCCATTTGTCATCATTAAAGGATCCTGTCTCTGATCCTACAAAATGCCCATCAAAATCATTCAAATACTTTAAATGCTCCTTGAATTTTTTAATATTCGTTTTAACTAATTCTTTGTTAGAATGAACAGGATTAAAGTAAGCCCCCATCATAAATATTTCTAAACCCTCAGCAGCAAAGGCGTTATGAATGTTTAAAGCTTTTGACTTCGTTAAGCTTCCTGGAAGTCCAGTTTCTCCTTCCACTGCCTTATTTAATACAAGCTGAACACCATTAAAGCCAACTGCTTTAGCCTTTTTTGCTAAAGTCTTAGGATCACTTTTTCCAAAATCATGAACACGAACACCAATTTTCATTGTAGCCTCCTAATACACGATAAGGGTGCTACTAGGTAGCACCTTTACCAATACCCTTTTTATTAACGCTGTACACGTCCATTTGCATTACCGCCAGCTAAGGATTCAACCTCAGAAGCAGAAACCAAATTGAAATCACCATGAATTGTATGCTTTAATGCAGATGCAGCTACTGCAAATTCTAATGCCTCTCCTTGTGTTTCCTTTGTTAATAATCCATGGATAACACCACCAGAGAATGAATCTCCACCACCAATACGATCAATAATTGGATTGATATCATAGCGTTTAGACTCATAGAACTCTTTTCCATTATAAATTAAAGCTTTCCATCCATTGTGAGTAGCTGAGAAAGATTCACGTAGAGTAGAAATTACATATTTGAATCCAAATTCCTTTGCCATTTGCTCAAAAATCTTATGATATCCTTCAGCTCCTGTTTCACCAGCTTCAACATTTGCATCTGGTTTGAAGCCTAAGCAAAGCTCAGCATCCTCTTCATTACCAATACAAACATCAACATATTCCATTAAAGGCTTCATTACAGAGATTGCTTTTTTTGAAGTCCATAGTTTCTTGCGGAAGTTAAGATCAACAGAAACAGTTACCCCATGACGCTTTGCTGCCTCACAAGCAAGTCTTGTTAATTCTGCTGCTTTATTAGAAATTGCAGGTGTAATACCAGACCAATGGAACCAATCAGCGCCTTCCATAATAGCATCAAAATCAAAATCCTCAGGTTTAGCCTCTGCTATTGATGAATTCGCACGATCATAAATAACCTTAGAAGGACGCATTGAAGCTCCTGTTTCAGCATAATAAATACCTACACGATCACCACCACGAGCGATAAACTTTGTATTAACTCCATATCTTCTTAATGAATTCACTGCGGCTTGTCCGATTTCATGTTCAGGAAGCTTAGTAACAAAGTACGCGTCATGCCCATAATTTGCACATGATACTGCAACATTTGCCTCTCCTCCTCCATAAATAACATCAAATGAATCTGCTTGAACGAAACGAGTATTTCCTGCTGGAGATAATCTCAGCATAATCTCGCCCATTGTTACAACTTTTGCCATAAAACTTTTTTCTCCTTTTTCTTCTTTAATCTACTTTAATTTTTATTACTGCCTTTTCCACAAGCTCATCATCTACTTTGCCCTTTGCCAAATGAATATCTTCTCTAAACACTAAGGCAAAGCTTTCATCCAAAGTAAAATAAACTGTGTCCTTGGTAGCACTATATTTTGTAACATCCTTATCTGTATTATAAGGTGTTGTTACCTGAAGAGATGGGTTAGAAATATCTGTATAGCCAAACAATTCCTTTCCCTTTAGCACAATTTGCATATCCAAATAGTGCTCATGATTTTCAAAAAAGCATTCTTCTAAAGGTCTTGCAACATAGGTGAAACGATTTACATAAACATTTTTCCCATCTATTTCTGTTTTCCCTTCTGGAAGAGCCAGCAAGTCATTGTTTAAAACAAAATTAATTGCTGTATCTATATTTTTGCTTAATCCCTTATAACGCTCTATATCTCTTAATTTTCCTACTATCATATTTTTTTCCTACCTAACAACCTCAGCACTGCCATTTGCAGCCATAAAGGCTTCAATATCCTCACAGGATAATACCAAAGCATCTCCATAAATGGTATGCTTTAAAACAGAAGCATTTAGGCCATAACGAACTGCATAAGCTGGGTCTTCAAAATTTTTAAGCAAGCCATGAATCACACCAGATGCAAACGCATCTCCACCACCAATACGGTCATAAATATTAAACCGAATAGGATCAGTCAATTCCCAGCTTAACTCTTCATTATCCAATTTAAAGTAATATCCCGCTAAAGAATTTTCTGTTGCAGAATATACAACACGATCTGTACCAAATATATATTTCAAATGATACTTTCTTATCATTTTAGGAAATACATTTCTTCTCTTTTCAGATAACGTTGCTCCTGTAAATTCATCGTCTAAAGGAATCTCTAAAATCGTGTTTGCATCATAGAAACTTGCAAAAACAATGTCTACATAATTCATAAATTGCTTAAATACAGGTCTTGCTTCTTCAACAGTCCAAAGCTTAGAACGATAGTTGAAATCAAAACTTACTGGAACACTATATTTCTTTGCTTCCTTACAAGCCCTTAACGCTACCTTTCTTACTCTTTCTCCTAAAGCAAGAGTAATTCCACTTAAATGAAACCATGTTGCATTAGAAAAGATTTCCTTCCAGTCAAACTCATCCTCTTGAATACGTGTAATTGCAGAGTGTTTTCGGTTATAAATGACCTTAGATGGTCTACCTCCAAATCCAGTCTCTAAAAAATATATACCTATGGTAGATGATCCACGGACAACATATTTTGTATTCACTCCGTGAGAAAGTAAGTGTGTAATTGCACCATCTCCAAGTTGATTTGGCGGAAGCTTTGAAATAAATGCTGTCTGATGTCCCATATGTGATAGTGCAACTGCAACATTTGCCTCTCCTCCTCCATAATTTACCATAAAGGAATGAGTTTGGTTAATCGTAGAATAATCAGGCGTAGAAAGTCTTAGCATGATTTCTCCAAACGTTAAAATTTTTTCCATATTTAAAATCCTCAAACTGGATTACTTTAATGCAGCTCTTGCTTTTTTAACTTCTTCAACAAAGCGGGCTGCCATTGCAGTTACTGCTTCAAAATCACCCTTCTTAGCACCTGCTGTCATAGAGGAGCCTGCTGAAACCGCAACAACGCCAGCTTTAATCCAGTCTGCAATATTGTCAACATCAACGCCACCAGAAGGCATAAGGTTAGCATAAGGAAGTGGTCCCTTTACATCCTTAACAAATCGAGGTCCTAAAATATCTCCAGGGAATAGTTTAATCACATCACAGCCTGCATCTAAAGCCATTTTAACTTCTCTTACTGTTTGAGTTCCTGGTACATAAGGAACCTGATAACGATTGCAAAGTTTTGCAACCTCTTCATCAAAACAAGGAGAAACAATAAATTTAGCTCCATTCAAGATTGCTGCTCTAGCTGTTTCACTATCTAGAACTGTTCCTGCTCCTATTAAAACATTTGGATTCTTCGCATAATCATTAGAAAGATTTGCAATAATCTCTCCAGCACCAGGCACAGTGTAGGTAACCTCTATTGAATTTACGCCACCCTTAATACAAGCTTCACAAATTTTCATTCCTTGCTCTGTACTTTCTGCTCTTACTACTGCTACTACTCCAACTTCTGAAATTTTACTTAAAACATCAAACTTTTTCATTTTTACAATACCTCTTTCTTTTCCATATTTAACAAATGAAATGTTCTATTCCTATTATAAAATGATTTCCATTATTTGTCAATGAAAGCCTTATCATAAAACTTAAGTTTTTATAATATGGTCTAATTATAAAACAATCTTTTACAAGAATTCATTTGAATCTACAAAATTTGCAATTACAATAGCATTTTCCTAATAAGAAATAAAAAATGCTTATTAAATCAATAAGCATTTATAGACAACAAATCCTTCCTATAATCCCA